>NZ_DASTAT010000001.1 GCF_035712445.1 Oligoflexus sp.
TTGAAGGCTTCAACAGAAAGGCAAAGCTTTGCCAGAGAAGCGCTTACGGATATAGGCGTTTCAAAAATTATCGACTCAGGGTTTTAAATATGTGCCGGTAGAGAGATTCAGGGTCGGACCCACTACGATTCGGGGAGAGCCGCACATTGCCAGCGGCTTTCAGGGCGCGCTTCATGTAGTAGCGTTCACTGGGGAGGTAGCTGGGTGAGTATTGTTTTTGCTTTTTCAGTGGATAGGTTTTCTTCCACCAGTCTTCGAAGAGTTTGAGGTTGCCAGGAAGATAAAGGTCAATACCTTCTTCTTTGTCTCGCTCTCTGTAAAGGGAGGCGAGAATGGCTTCAGCCCTGGCTTCAATGTCAAGTTGGGAAAGGGTTTTACCCTTCTTCAATTCAGCATTTAAGGCGTCTATTTCGGGAGAATGAACTGTCGTCCACTTGCCACCGTCTTCTTGTTTTTGGAAACGGAAAGACTTGTGAGCGCCTGAGGGCTTAAGTTTGCGGAAGTATACTGTTGCCATGCCTAACTCTAGCATAGGGAGCTGGGCAAGTGTTTCCGGGGGAAAGGTGTGGCGGGGTTATGGCGGGCTCAGCAGGAATCGAACCTGCATCTAAGGAATCGGAATCCTCAATTCTATCCATTAAACTATGAGCCCGCATGCTGGAGAAGTGGATACACTTCTATCCAATCGCCTCGATCCGTTCTATCCAGAAATGGCCTAACTCGTGGGTTTTGTGGATAGAAGTGATGCGTCTAAAAGGCATCGGAATCCGTTATTCTATCCATTAAACTACGAGTCCACTTCAGAGGATCGAAGAGCACCCAAATTAAAAGATTGGAGATTTTTGTCAATAAGTTAATGCCTGGGACCTGACAGCTGCTCTGGGAAAACTTCAAGCTGGCGTGATAAGATGTCAAAAACCCCAGGGAGTCATGATATGCCAAGTGAGCGCATCGAGAAGCTCGATACCGCACGAATTGCGCTGATAATGTCCGTTGCGCTGGAAGAGTTTGCCCGGCATCGCTATCAGGATGCGTCTTTCAATAGAATCATCAAAGCCAGTCAGATGGCCAAGGGCACGATGTATTACTACTTCACGTCGAAAGAGGATCTCTTCACGACGCTCTATAAAGCGACTATCCGGGAGTTTAACCGACTCCTGCCTTTGACCCGCCAACTGCCGCGGCAGAAGCAGCATTACTGGCAGACAACCCAGGAACTGATCGAAGGTCTGGAACAAACCCTCCAGCAAAAACCCGGCATCAGTCAGTTCGTATTGAACTTCCTCGTCGGCGGCGAACAGCAGGACGAACATCCGGCCCGCGCCACGGCTTTGGCCGTCGATGGCTGGCTGCAGCAGTGGATTGCCCAGGGTCAGCAGCTCGGCGTTCTGCGCAATGATCTGCCTCCTGCACGTTTGACGGCTATTGTCTGGGGACTGTGGCAGGCCATTCATCCTCTCCGGACGCCGGCCAACGGCAGCGGCGATCAGTCGAGCGTACTACTCGACCTCCTGCAAAGACTTCTGCGACCTGACAGCGTAGCCAGTCAGCGGCCGGCAGCCACTCTCGACGCAGGGGAAGGCCGTATTGACCTCAATTTTTGAAGGTCGTTGCTCTGACCGCGGTGAGTGTTTATAGTGGTCGATGGACCCGGACACTGCTGATGGAAAGAGCTGCATGCAAGCCTATCATGACCTTTTAAAAACCGTGCTGGAAAAAGGCGTCACGCGCCCCGATCGAACTGGGACTGGAACCCGCAGCATCTTTGGTTATCAACTGCGCTGTGATTTGAGTCAGGGTTTCCCTCTGCTCACCACCAAAAAAGTGCATCTGAAATCGGTCGTCCACGAACTCCTCTGGTTTCTGAGCGGCGACACCAACGTGAATTACCTGCGCGAAAACGGTGTTTCCATCTGGAATGAATGGGCCGATGAACAGGGCGACCTGGGCCGGGTCTATGGCGCTCAGTGGCGGTCATGGCAAGCGCCCGATGGCCGCACCATTGATCAGATCAGCCAGGTGCTGGATAATCTCCGCCGCGATCCCTATTCGCGGCGTCACCTCGTGGTGGCCTATAATCCCGGTGAAGTCGATCACATGGCCTTGCCTCCCTGCCACGCGTTTTTTCAGTTCTATGTGTCCGAAGGGAAGCTTTCCTGCCAACTCTATCAGCGCAGCGCCGACGTTTTCCTCGGCGTGCCCTTCAATATCGCCAGCTATGCACTGCTCACCATGATGATGGCGCAGGTGCTGGATCTGAAGCCGGGTGACTTCGTTCACAGCTTCGGGGATGTGCATCTCTATAACAATCACGTGGAACAGGCCCAGCTACAGCTCAGCCGCAGCCCACGGCCTTTGCCGACGATGCTGATCAACCCAGCCGTTCGTGATCTCTTCCAATTCCGCTTCGAAGATTTCACTTTGCAAAACTACGATCCCTATCCGGCGATCAAAGCTCCGGTGGCTATATGAAATTTTCCCATGTCGTGGCCTGCTCGAAAAATCGCGTGATCGGACACGAGGGTAAGATGCCCTGGCATCTGCCCGAGGACCTGAAACTTTTCAAAAAAATCACCACAGGTCACGTCGTGATTATGGGACGCAAGACTTTTGAATCCATAGGCCGTCCCCTGCCCCAGCGCCTGAATATTGTGGTGTCCCAGCAGAATCTCAATCTGCCGGCCGAGATTCGCCACGCCTCCAGCCTCGAAGAGGCCTTGGACCTTGCGCATGCGCTGGAAGGACCCTGGGGGAACGAAGCCTTTATCATCGGCGGCGGCCAGATCTATACCCAGTCGCTGCCGATCGTGGATCACATCTATATGAGTCAGGTGCCTCTGGATGTTCCGGGCGATACCTGGTACCCTGAAATCGATCCGAACCGCTTTCTTGTCAAAAGCCAGGAGACGATAGATGGCGCCACGCCCTTCACCTTCACCGTTTATGAGCGTAAACCCACCGCCGTCTGACGCGCTGCGTTTTTTGCATTGGAACATCAAGGAACTCGACAGCCTGAAGCTCAGCATGCCCGAGCACCTTCAGGTGGAAGCGGCCGCCGCCATCATCCGCGGCCTCGGAGCGGATCTTTTTTCCATCAATGAAGTTCATTGTGATCCGGCGCGCGATAACCTCGGCGATTTTTTAAAACGCTGCGATCCAGCTCAGTACCTGTCCCACTATCGTCTTTCTCCCAGCAACACAGGTCTTCGCAGCGACCCGGCGCGAAAAATTCCCGATCGCAGTAACTTCGGCTGGTTTCCAGGCCAGTACGCGACAGGTTTTGCCAGCCGTTTTCCCCTGGAAAAAACCCTCGAAATCCAAAAGCTCCGTTGGAAGGAATGGGATCCTTCGATGGACCTTGGCATCTTCAACCTCGGTGGAGTCAGCCCGGATGAAATCGAACTCTTCGATAAAAGTTTCACCGTTCATTGGCTGACACTGAAGGGAAGATCGCTGGCTGTGATCTGCCTGCACACCGTTCCCGCCTTCAGGTTCGGTCAGGATAAGAGTCCCAATGCGATCCGAAACAAGGCACAGCTCGAATTTCTGCGCTGGTTTCTGGTCGGGGAACCAAAGCCTCATATGAGCGCCATCGGCATTGAACCACTCCCAAAGGATCAGGCCTTCATCGCACTTGGTGATTTCAATTGCCCGCTCCGGGATGTTCACTGTCCGGGTGGTCCCGTGCTTTTGAATCTTCTGAATGATCCGCGCATCCATCCCCAGGTCGCCCGCATTCCGCTCGATATATTGGGGGATTTGCCGCGCCTCGATCCGACCATCACCTTCTTTGCCGATGGCTGGGATTACAACAGGCTGCCCACCGAACTCGATTATATCCTGGTGTCGCGCGAGCTGAAGATTCATCAGCTGACGGTGGTCTTCGCCAATCCCGATCGCCGGATTCATGGACTCTATGATCCGGATTCGGATCTGACGCCGCTATTGAGCGCTTTGACCGAACCCGGTCGTCAGGCAGGACTGCAGCGCGGCTCCGCCTTCGGACGCTCCGATCAAGTCGCTGTGGTGTCAGTGCGCGAGGATTTTGCCCGCTTGCGTGCGGGCAGTGATCATCTTCCCTTGGTTTTGGATTTTTCCTGGCAGGATTGATCAGAGTTCGCAGAAAACGGGCTTATAGATCACCTGACCATGAGCGTTGTGCTGCGCATCGAAGGTGACCGTGAGCAGATCGCCCACGCGCAGATTGCGGGTGGTAACGATGTCATCACGTTTCAGCCAGGTCATGCCTCCATAAAGATCCGGCCGTCCATCCTTGTCGATGAATATGCAGCAAACCGTGGAACCCTTAATATCCAGGATCTTGGCTGTCGTACCCACTTCAGGACAAATTTCCGACATCGGCTCCCTCCTCCTCTGGCCCTTCTTTTCGGATCAGACCCGCATGGACTGAAGGGTCCGTCCTAAGTGAGGAAGACTGGTAAAAAAGCGTCAATTCTTACCTGGCAGCAGAATGAAATAGCCTGCCGCCCGAAAGGACGACAAGCTTCGACTATTTTTGCGCTTTATCCATGCAACTCCCGATTACCGAAGGGAGAGCCAGACTCTTTTATACTCCGGGGCGCGGGCTCGCTTGTCAACGCGTGCAAAGTACTCATGTTTAAAGAAATTTCCCAAGGCTGATCCCAAAAACCGGCAGGGACTGCTTCTCAAATTTTTTCAGCTCCTGAACCAGCTTCTGCTCCATGATGCGCGCCTGCTCGTTCTCGGCCTCCTCCAGATTACGCGCATCCACCTCAGCGGGATGACTGGCTTCAGGATTGCGAACGCGCACCTCGGTTCGGACCGTGGAACGCGCTACGAGAGGCCGCGACCAGCCGGAATAGAGCGAGAAGAAGCAATGCGTTTCACCGATGTCCCAGCGGTAACCCACACTCGGGCGCAGAAGACTCTGCGCGGTATGAGTTTCGGCCGTAGCCTGAAAAAGTGTATTGGTCATCATACGATTCTGCGAATCCAGGATTTCAAGATGACTTTGTACGGCGCTTTTGATCGTGACCTCGCGCCACTCAAAAGCCAGCATCAGATAGAATGCCGAACCAAAGGGCCGATAGCTCGCTCCCATGCCGCGATGAGGCCCAAGGTCCACATGAAAAGGCAGATCCAGCGTCGGACTGCGAATCAGAAAGCCATCGCGGTCGACCAACTTGCGGCTTTTCACCTGGGTTTTGATACGAAGCGGCGTGGACCAATGATAGAAAAGATTCAGGGAAAAATAAGGACTGCTGTGATAATTCGCAACCGCACCCAGACCTTCGGGAAAGCCCAGCGGCAGCTCCAGACTCCATGGCTTCGGCTCGTCCTCGGCCGCGTGAAGCGCGGGCATCACAAGGAGAAAGATCAGGATGCAAGACCTCACGCTCATAGGTCACCCAATTCCGAACAGAGCCGGCGCGCTTCCAGATCCATGCGGAATTTTTTTGAAAAGACGTCCGGCTTTTGCCAATTCTCGCTCACCGTCACATGCAGGATATGCCCTTGCGCCAGGTCCTGGGCTATCACAAGACGACGACTGAGCCGCAGCTCCTGCCAGCGTCCTTCCGCGGTCTGCCATCCGGTTTGCATCAGTATGATCTGCGTGCTGGCACCTTCGTCCGTCAGCGTCTTTTCAAAGTCGATCCAGAGCGCTGGCAAGGCGTCAGCAGCCTTCTTTTCATAAACATCAAGACCAACTCGGGCACTGAGCGTGAAGTTCGTGCCAAGGCCGACTTCCCTGCGTAGAAAGCGGAACTGCACGCCGCGCGCGTCCTGATCCGACCATTCTTCCGGTTCGCCCTGCTCATGGATCACCTTCCAGCGTATGTCCGCGCCCTGGCGCGTCTCCAGCGGCGTTTCTTCATAAAACGCATCACCATCCATCGCAATACCGAGTTCAAAAAATCCAAGCTTGGTGATCGTGTCCATCCCTCCCGGCACTCCCGGTTCGGGCAGGGTCGCGCTCGGCTGGATGCGGCTTAAAAAGGTGGTTTCCAGGAGGGCCTTCAGATCCCCATACGCATCCAATCCAAAAATGTCCTGAGTCTTTAAAGGCACGCAGGCGCCCGCTTCGAGTTCACTGAGATAAGGCAAAGGCCTGGCACCTTCGCGCGCGGCCTCATCGCTTACAGCTTCACGAAAACGCCGAAAGACCTGCCGCAGATCCTGACGGCCATCCTGATGATAGCGTTTCAGAAGAGCATCACGTCCCAGTTTTTTGATGTCATCGAGGTGCTGAAGGAAGTCTTCGATGGTGTTCCAGCTTTTGATCTGTTCCATGTCGATGCTGGCCGCGGAAGGAAGTTGAGTCTCCGCCTCCATACCCTGCGTGCGCTGGCCGACCCGGACAACGATCGGGTGGCAGGCGTTCAGGAGGAGGGTCGCGCATAAAGGTATGGATACGCAAAGGCGCATACCGGGACCCCTCAATTCTTCATGAGTGAAACTAATGCAAGAAATTGGCCATATTTTTCAGACATTTGCAGCACTTTTACCCCCTTGGAAAGACACGGATAAACCGCATCGCCGACGGCCCCGCTTGCGCTTCACGCTGTCGAGAGGCCCGACACTGCCCAGGATTTCCCATGATTTTTGGGAAAGAAAGATAACTTAACTGAGCTTTGGCCCAGGAAGGCCGAAGGCGGATCTGCAGAGATATTTTTCCAAGGGCATACATGCGATTTCTTTGGCTCATCATATTGTTTCTAACTGGAATGGCCACACCAGCCCGCGCTGATGTTCCGACTTATTTCATCCAGGACGGAGTGCTGGATCTCAGGAACTGGGATCCGGTTCGCACGCCGACCTTCATGGTGCAGGGTCCGACGGAATTTTACTGGCAGAAATTTATTCAGACCGACGGCGCGCCTCTCGAAAGCCGCACGTTCATAGACTTCCCCGGCGCATGGAATCTGAAAGGCAAGTTCCCCAATCACGGCTATGGCTCGGTACGCCTGCGGATACTCCTGCCCAAAATTGAAGTCTTCAGCATCCAGTGGACCTGGATCTGGACCACGGTGGAAGCCTATGCGAACGGCAAGCTGATTCATAAAAGCGGACAGATCGGGCGCGATGCCGACAGCTCAAAACCCGGCAACGTCGCCCCCTGGATCACGCATCTGACGCCGCGCAACGGGGAAATCGAGCTGGTCCTTCAGATGAGCAACTTCGATCTTTTCCTGGGCGGGCACGTGGACCTCATCACCATGGGCAGCCAGGAAGGGATTTTGAAAGCGCGCGATAGGAAAGTGATCGTCGACTCCTTCATACTCGGATCCATCTTCATCATGGCCTTCTATCACATGACGCTTTTCCTGCTGCGGAGGCAGGATCCGTCCACGCTTTACTTCGGTCTTTTCTGCCTGATGATCGGCGCGCACATGACGGCCGGAACGCGCGCCGTCCTTCTCACCAGCTTCGGTGATGTGGCCTTTCGTGATCTGATCCTGCTCTATAACTACAGCTGGATGATCTCGATTCCCTGCTTCGGGCTTTTCACCGAGGCCCTGTTCCCGGATGAATTCACACCGCTGGTCAATCGCATCGTGATCACGACCTGCGCCTGCTTTCTGATCTTTATCGGCTCCACGGAGGTCCGCACCTTCATTTGGTCCACGCAGATCTATCAGATTCTTGCGCTCTGCGGAAACATCTATCTCATCTACGTGGTCGTGCGCGCCACCCGCAACAAACGTCCTGGAGCCTGGACCTTCCTCGGGGCCTGCGTGATGCTCGTCACAGGTTCGATCAATGACATGCTCATGATCCGCGGTTTTTTGAATACCATCCCGCTGGCGGCCGTGGGTCTTTTCCTCTTCATCTTCGGTCAGTCCTATCTGCTTTCCGTTCGCTTTTCGCGGGCTTTCACCCGTGCCGAGACCTCCGAGGCCCGGGTGCGGAAACTCGCCGATGACCTGAAGGTTCAGAACGAGCAGATCCTTGAACTGAATGAAACCCTGGAATCGCGCGTGGAAGAACAGACCCGCGAAATCCGTTCCATCATGGAGCACACGCCGATCGCGATCTTTGCCATCGAAGGCGAGGACGCTCTCATTCACCGCGATTATTCCCTGCGCATCGAAGATATCCTGGAAGAAGAGCAGCTCGCCGGCCGGCCCGCTTTGCCGCTGCTCTTCGCGGGCTCCAGCCTTTCGCTGGATGAACAGGATCAGCTGCAGCAGGCCATGAGCGCCATGGTTGGTGAGCCCGCGGTCGCCTTTGATTTCAATGAACAGAAGCTGCCCCGCTCCTTCACGCGGATCGCCAAGAATACCGATGTCCAGCAGTTTGAAGCCGTCTGGAATCCCATCGTGGATGAGAGCGGCACGATCAGTAAGATCCTGGTGGCTCTGACCGACGTCACCGAAGTCAGGCACCTCGCCAGCGCCGCGCGGGAACGAGCGGAGGAGCTGCAGACGATCGGTGAAATCATTTCCGTGAAAGATGAGGTCTTCCAACGCTTTCTGCGCAGCTGCAAGAGCTTCAATCTGCAGAACCGCCAGCTTCTGGAACGAGCGGATCCGCATGTCTGCGATCCCGAAGTGGTCAAAGTCATTTTCATGAATATGCATACGATGAAGGGATCGGCCCGGACGCTGCGTTTCAAAAAGCTGGCCGACATCTTTCACGATCTTGAAACGTCCTACACGCAGCTGGCGCGTCAAGGGCAGGCGACCTGGAATGTGCCGGGCATGCTGGACGATATGAATACGATCGACAGCGTTCTTCTGGAATATGAAAAAATCGCCGTCGAGAAACTGGGACGAAAGCTCGGCGAGGGCACCACGGCGGCGCTGCCGATTCCTGTTCTCAATGAAGGCTTTCAGGAGCTGCACACGGCCGCCGTGGGTCATGAGCTGAGGCCTGGACTTCGCAATCTTTATACGGCGCTGCAGGATGCCCTCTATATGCCGCTCCCTGTTTTGATGGAAGAAATCTTCGTCGATGTCCGAAGTCTCGCCAAGGATCTGGATAAACCCATCCCACAGGTGGTCTTTCAGATTCCGCATATCCTGGTCCGACTGGAGGCCGAGGAAGTTCTGCGCAATACCTTTGTGCATCTTTTGCGCAATGCTCTGGATCATGGGATCGAAGCACCGGATGAGCGCACGCGGCGCGGCAAGGACACGACCGGCCATCTGATTCTGACCGGCGAGGTGCAGCCCCATCATGTCTGCCTGTGGCTTGAAGACGATGGACGTGGCCTGAACCTAAGGCGCCTCCTGGCCCTGGGCCGGGAACGAAGGCTTCTACCCCTGGATACGGAACCGGATGCAGCGAGCTGTGCCAGGCTTATATTTTCCGACGGAATCTCCACAGCCAGGGCTGTGACGGCGATAAGCGGTCGCGGCATGGGCATGGCAGCCGTCCAGAGCTACATCCAGGAAGCCGGCGGCAGCATTCATGTGGAATTAAAGCCTCACGTGACCATCTCTGATGAGGCCGCCCCCTTCCGTCTGCGCCTTGAACTGCCGCTTAGTCTCTTCTCACAGAAAATGGAGTGGGATGAGGCTTTGTCACGCAGCGCTTGAAGTCGCGCGCGTAACTTCGCTAAGATAAACGCTGGCCCGCGAACGCCTGTCGCAGAAGGAGGCTCTCCATGCTTATTCGCCGTCGCAACGGTCATGATATCAGCTCATCCGAAATCACGCCGGAAGGTGTCTACCACGACCGGCGCCGTTTCCTGCAGACCGCCAGTTCACTCGCTCTGGGATCTCTGATCCTGCCATGGGAAGACGTCCTGGCCGCGCCCGAAAAATACGCGTATGCCGATCTTCCTGGCGTCAAACCAAATCCAGCCTATCAGGACAAGGACCTGAAAAAACTCATCACCAAACCCGAGGATTTCAGCTCCTACAACAACTTCTATGAATTTGGCATGGACAAGGAAGATCCCAAGGCCAATTCCCGTAATTTCAAAACCAAACCTTGGACCATCAAGGTGCATGGCCTCGTCAGCAAACCGGCTGAATATCAACTTGAAGATTTCCTGAAACCCTTCGAACTTGAGGACCGCATCTATCGTTTCCGCTGCGTGGAGGCCTGGTCGATGGTGGTGCCCTGGGTGGGCATTCCCTTGCACAGGATCCTGAGTCGTGCACAACCGACCAGCGGAGCCAAATACGTCCTCTTTAAAACACTGATGGATCCGGCGCAATTTCCCGCGCAGAAAAGCAAAATACTCGACTGGCCCTATCAGGAGGGTCTGCGCCTCGACGAGGCCATGCATGACCTCACGCTATTGACCGTGGGCGCCTACGGCAAAGTCCTTCCGAATCAGAACGGAGCGCCGCTGCGTTTGATCGTTCCCTGGAAATACGGTTATAAAAGCATCAAATCCATCGTCTCCATTGAACTGGTCAGCGCCCAGCCCAAGACCTCGTGGGAAATCAGGGCCCCTGATGAATATCCCTTCTATTCGAACGTCAATCCCGAAGTTCCGCATCCACGCTGGTCGCAGAAAACCGAAAGGGTCCTGGGCACAGGCTTTTTCTCGGCGAAGCAGAAGACGCTGATGTTCAATGGCTATACCGATGCCGTGGCGTCGCTGTACAGCAAGTTTGATAATAGAAAACTTTATTAAAGGCTGGGATGCATGCGTGTTTGGTTTTGGCCTCTTTTCGTCGGCTCTTTGCTCCTGCCCCTGACAGCCCAAAGCAAGGGAAAAACCGAGCCGCACATCCTTGAGGGTGCGGCGCAGGGCAGCACCTGGCGCGTGCTGTATAACGGCAAGGAGCAGCCGGGTCTGCAGGCACTTGTGGAAAAGGAACTGGCGGCCTTTGATAAAATATTTTCAAACTATCGGCCTGACTCCGATATCAGTCGCTTCAACCAACAGAGCGGCAACGATTGGTTTGCCGTCGATCCCGACCTCGTGACGCTTGTCGATTATTCTCACAAGGTCAGCGAAAAAACCCGGGGCGCCTTTGACATCACCGTCGGGCCTTTGCTGAAAGTCTGGGGCTTCGGCCCTTTCAAAACCAAGGACCACAAGGTTCCCAGTGATGCCGACATCACAGCGGCGCAAAAGGAAGTCGATTATAAGAAACTTCTGAGCCGTAAAAAACCACCCGCTTTGAAAAAGCTGATTCCCCATCTTCATGTCGATCTTTCCGGTGTGGCCCAGGGCTACAGCGTGGATAAGATCGCGGGCTTTCTGGAAAAGCGCGGCATCAAGAGTTATATGGTGGAAATCGGCGGCGAGATTAAAACCAAGGGGAAAAAGCTTGACGGCAGCTCCTGGACTCTTGGCATCGACACGCCCGATAACAGCGGTGAGGTGGCCGCGGTGCTGAAGCTTGATGGACTTGCATTGACCACAGCCGGTGACTATCGGGAGTATTTTGAAAAGGACGGCAAGCGTTACAGTCACACCATAGATCCACGCACCGGTCGCCCGATTCAGCATGATCTGGCATCCGTGACCGTGATCGCGCCCATGACCTGGGAGGCGGATGCCTGGGACACAGCTCTCATGGTGCTGGGGCCGGAAGAAAGTCGCAAGATCCTGGCTCAGGAAAAACAGCTTTCTGTTTATATGATCCTGCATCAGGGACAAGGCTTTCGCACGGAAAGCCTCGGCGGTTTTCAGAAGTATCTCAGCGAGGACAGCAAGCGTTAGCCACTCGCTTGCGGCCGCTGGGGAAATCCGCATAGCAGTAGCCGCGTGGCGTTGGACTCGGATTCAGACCGCATTTGGCATCACTGCTGACGGGCGGCATAGTTGGAAGCTCGGGTTCCTGAACGGGTGATTCCGCGGACGCGGGCACATCACCAAGGGTCCATTCCACCGGATAGTGATCGGAGACCAGCTGCGCATCGGCCAGGGAAAGACCATAGGCCGTTTGAAAGTTAAAGGCTTTGGCGCTGCTGCTGGAACGCGGCAAGGTTCCAAAGGCCAGCACGCGATCGTAGGTGCACGAGGTATTGGCCACCGTGGTATCCGTGCCTTCCGGCAGCAAAGGGGTCACGGCATCAGCAAAGAGATCGAAACCCTGATTGGGATTGTAGTAACTGCAATCGGCATTCAGATCGCCGACTATGAAGATATTGCGATGGCCGAATCTTTCTTTGGCTTCGTTGTAAACTGGCGGCAGGGCGCCGAGTTCAGCCGCGACATCCGAGGGTGAGGTGTGAATGCCGATCATCGTGAAGGCATCCGCGCCGAAGCGGAAATGAGCCACATAGGGCTCGCGCTCGAATTTATTGCGGCTGTCATTGAAGACGTAAGCCTGGTCGGGCATCACCTTATCGGGATTATAAAGATAGGCGTACTGTTCCTTGGAGGCGGTGCGGCCCAGACGTTCGCTGACTATGATCTGATAATTCTTGGAGCTTTGTTGATTGAGGCGCTGAAGCAGTTCGTAGATGGCGGTGTCGTCAGAGTCGCGGATTTCCATGATGAAGACGAGATCATAGCGGTCGAGTATGCGGAGCAGGGTCGAGACGGCAGCGGCTTTCTTCATCTTGGACTGGCCAAAGATTTGTATGTTGAAGGAAGCCATTCGAAGCGGAGAGTCGGCCGCCCTTGCTCCTCCGCCGGGACTCCAGCACAGGAAAAAAAGGCAAAGACTCAAAAATAAAGGGACAGCCCCTTTTCGCAACACGGGTCTCATCAGGACTCCTGCTTCGAATTTTTCGATGGGTGACATCTACTCATAATCCACGAACTGGTCAATAGTTTCTATTCAAAGTTCATGTATGTCATATTGGGGTGTTGCATGATGCTGGAGTCGCGGATTATCAAGGGATCGGCCATTTGGGTCGGCCTATGGATACTCGGTTTTTCCCTTAACGCCCTTCTTCTGCAGCTCGGCATTCCCCTGCATGGGTCCTATTTTTCCAGTTTCATGCTGGGCCTTCGGGATCTTTTGATTCTGGGCATCAGCCTTTTTGTTTGGAAACGCTGGTTTCCGCAGCGCGCCCAGGAACAGAGCTGGAGGCCTTCGGGCCTGGATTTCGTGATGATCATGATCGGGCTGCTGGTGACCGCACTCTATTATCAAAGGCTCTTCATCATCGGCGAGCAGTCCTCGGACAGCGTTGTCATCCTGGAGCAACTGCAGTTTCGAACCCCGCCCAGGATTTTGACCCTGATAGCGTTTCAGCAGATCATGACCACTTTTTTTCTGCTCGACCTTTATCGGGAACGCTGGGGTGATCGGAAGGGTCTTTTGGTGACGGCGGCGGTTTTTTCGTTAAGCCATGTCTTTGGTGTGCTGATCAATAATCCGCTCAGCTTTGCGCTGCAGGTGACGGTCGGAAGTTTCATGGGCCTTATGATCTGGGGAACCTCGCGTCTCCGCTGGCGTTCCCCCTGGACGCCCTTTGTCCTGCATTATCTCTTCTATTTAAGCGCGCTGCTTGGCAAAGCCTGGAGCGGAGCGTAATTGCGCCATGAGCTGCTGCAGCCGCTGATCCTTGTCCTGATAAAGTTTCATGAGCCAGGCCGAACGACCTTCGGCATCAGCCGGCAGCGCCTCGATCGGATAGCGGGTGATTTCCACTGTCACAGGCGTGCCTTTGCCGGATAGAAGGTCCCAGAGCGTTGGCGCCGTCTCGGGGTAAGCTATCGTCAGATCATAGACGGCCTGCAGATGACCTTCGAGTCCTTCGAGCGTTGCCAAAAACCCGCGTACCCGCGGGATCAGCACATGCCGGGGAAGAGGCAGCCCACTCTTCTGCGCATAGTCCTGGGCTGCGGCCAGCTTGCTCGGCTTAATGCGCGTGCCTTCGGGATAGATGTTCACCCAAACCGGAACGCGATCTTTCTGAAATTTTCTGAGCTGTGCGACCACACGCGCCCGATCTTCGGCCCAGTTGCGTTTCATGAAGATGCACTCCAGAAACGCCATGCCCCAACCGGGACCTGGAACCCATTTCAAAACGTCCTTCACAAAGAATTTCATATCCCCGAGGCGTCGATACTCGCGACCGATGATGAGCTGGACGACGATGTCCACAGTGCTCTGATGGTTGGCCAGGACGAGCGCATTTTCATGATAAGGCAGGCGGTCCCCGATGAAATTCACCGACACGCCGCCGAAGGTCTGGGCCATAAAGCCTACATAAGACCAGTAGTGATGGGCCCAGAAATTATTATAGCGGCGGAACCATTTCAGACTGAAGGGCCTCCAAAGGATGCTGAGGGTCTGAAAGGCATTGATGACGAGCAGGGGCAGAAAAACGAAGATGCTAAAAAGAATGGCTCGGATGAAGCTCATACAGGACGCCTCCGGCGTAGACTCAGAAAGCGTCCATCGTATCACAGGGTCAAGGGCGAACGAAGAGAGGCAGTTGTACGGACTTCGCTTTAGAGCGTAGTCCCGCGGATGCCGAAGAGATAAAGCTGCGTATCGAGCTTCCATTTCGCGGCATCGTAGCGTTTATAGGATTCGTCCTGGCCTTCAAATACCTGATAGGAAGGCGTTCCCGTGACCTGCCGGTTGCCCGCACCTAAAAAGATTTGAAAGCCCGGGCGGAACATATAATTCACCTGTGCCATCACTTCTTTCACGACGAGTTTCGAGCGTTCCATCCGGCTGGCCGTGCAGCTTGCATCCGTTCCGCAATTGATACCGAAATCGCTGGCGCCATCACCCTCGGTGAAGCTGTAGCCCTCGCCCTGGTGGCCGGCGATCGAGAAACTGATCATGGCATCGGGAAAGAGATGCAGTTCGCCCACAGGGCCGCGATAATCGAATTGAGTGCGGCTGGCTCCCGCCTTGGTCCAATTTTTTTCCGCGGTATAAAAACCGACCTTCTGATAACCGACGGTGAAACCCACAAAACCCACGCGCACCAGCTGAAAGCCGGTTTTGATACGCAGGGCGCTATAGGATTCCTTGTTCCGCCATTCGCCTTTATCCACGCTCAGATCACCATGCACAGCGGCATTCACACCGTTCACGAACAGCGTTTTGCTGTTTGCAAGGAGCGGCGCGCTGAAGGCCAGCGTGATCGTGACAAGCAGCGAATTCTTACCCAAGGTCATCATCTCTCGTTCTCCCTTCAGCAGTGTCCAGACGGCCTTATGTTGCAAAGAGCGGTCCCCCGGTCGATGGACCAAAGTCCTCGAAAGAACAGGCCGGGGTTCATCCAGGGCTGATGCCCTGGACTACACTGTCATCACTTGCGACATTGTTACTTGGAAATTCGGGACTTAGGCAAGGCAAGAATCCTTGAAGGGGACCTTTTATTTAAGGCCCGTGAATCGCTTCAGCCGGTCACCCCAGCTGCTTTTGCCATCAGAATCCAGCTCGATGCCGGGATCCTTGGTGGCATTGTCTTCCGATGTGCCCTCGGGTCTGCGTCCGCCGCGACCACGGCCACCCCGGCGCCGGCGTTTTTTAAATTTTTTCTGTCCACCCTGGCCATTGTCCTGCGCGCTGCTTTCTTCATTGAGGCGCGGGAAGTCGCCCCATTCAAAGGTATAGACCTCATCGGCCAGCGAGATCAGGTCCCGGTGCACGGTATTGGCGTGTCCACACCAAAGGGAAACGGTGACGCCGTGTTCCTTGGCGGCTTCGACCGCAGGCACGAAATCACTGTCGCCGGCAACCAGGACGGCATGCTGAATATGTCCGGCTGCGGCATGGCGCACAAGGTCCACAGACAAAAGAACGTCCACGCGTTTTTGTTCGTAGTACTCGCGCTGACCTTCCCAACGTTTCTGCAGCTTGCCCAAACGAATGGCCCAACGCCCCAAACTCAAAAGATTTTCGACGAAGCTCTTATGAACTTCCATGCGTTTCAATTCATCTTCGGTTGGTTCCGGCGACATATAAGGGGCGCAGTCGTAGTAGTAGCAACGAAGCAGATCGAGCGGAAAAGATGAGCGCAGGGGATTTAGAAAATAGTCAGCCATGTCAGCATAATCAGGATCGATCTTATGCATTTTGAACTGAGTTCTCACATAGGCCCCATCGATAAAGATAGCGGCTCTCAAATGTACCTCCTTGGTTCCGTATCACGGGAGTGCGAGCGGATACGTGTCATACAGGCTGATTCTAACAGCCTCGGTCCTGTTATTCATACACGAAAGGGACCGGAGCTTCAAACCCGCCTCGTAATCATAGCATGAATCCAGGGCCTGCCTGTTATGGCAAAGTTTCCTGCCACTGGCCCAGGAACTTCTCCGCGCCCTGCTTGATCGCATCCAGGCGATTGGATTGAATGCGTTCGATCACATCCACCAGATAATGGGCCGCGACGATTCTTGGGATAAATACGTAGGACGCCCCCTGCGCATACATCAGCCGGGCGGCGTCGATGGTTTCGGCCGTCACGATATGCAGGGCCTGAGGCGCCAGCTCCTGCAGCGTCCGCAAAAGCTTCAAATTGCTCGTGCCTTTGAAAAGATGATCCGGCACCGTGGAAATGATGATGGCCGCTTTATCCAGATGCAGGTGCCGTAGGGTTTCACTATGGGCGACGTCTCCATAGACTGCCTGCACATTGCGTTCGTGAAGCTTGGCCAGGGTCTCGGGATTATAATCGACGACCAGAAGGTCCTGAAGAAAAGTCTGCGTGTGCCGGCGGGTCAGTTCTTCCAGAAACGAACTGGCCTCCCGATAAAAGCCGAGCAGTATGATGCGCGGCACCTTGTGCTCGGGCTCGGTCTTGGATTCATCCGGGGTTTTCGCTTCCTTGAAGCGGAAGCGATCGAACCAGGGACTCAGAAGATTATGAATGACATGAACCTTCGGCATCAGGACCGAGGAGAGAAGAAAACTGGCGACCAGGGTCAGAATACAGGCCGATAGAAAATCCCGCGACACATGCCCAAGGCTGACTCCAAGGGTGGCGAGCACCAGGGAAAATTCCGACATCTGTCCGAGGTTGATGGCCGGCACCAGACTGCCGCGCGATCCATAACCTAAAAACATGAGGACCGGGGACACGGTCAGCAGCCGACTGAAGACCACGAAGAAGGTCAACCAGCCTGCGAGTGTCAGGACGTGGGCCGTGGGGCTCGGGATCTGCATGCCGAGCGCCACAAAAAAAAGCGTGATGAAAAAATCCCGCAGGCTCGTGATCTTGGCCGCGATGTCGGTGTGATAAGGAAACGAGGCGATGCTGATGCCCGCGACCAGCGCTCCCATTTCCCGCGACAGCTGCATGACACCGGCCAGTCCGCTGATCCCAAAGCACCAGCCCATGGCGGCGACCAGGACGAGTTCGGGCTGCTTGCCTATTCTTTGAAAGATATGCGGCAGGACATAGCGCGCCATGAGCCAGCTCGCGACGATCAGAGACATCGCCTTGGCCAGTGAAAGAAAGATGGTGTCCATGGCCAATTGATTGAGCTTCGGCTGCAAAGCCAGAAAACTGATGGCCCAAAGGTCCTGTAAAACAAGGATGCCGAGCGTGATGCGCGAGGTCATCAGATCGAGTTCGAGTCGATCGCTCAGTATCTTGACGACCACCAGCGTCGAGGACAAGGACCCCACGATCGCCAGATAGGTGAGCGTATAATCATGACCGCGGTTCTGATAGCCCAAAAGATAGAACATGCCGGCGGCCAGCGCAGCGCAACCTGCGAACTGGCTGACGCCGTTGATCATCACCGCGCGGCCGGCGCGCATGAGTTTGCGCAGATCGATCTCAAGACCCAGGATGAACATCAGGAGCACGAGACCAATTTCCGAGAGCGTGGCTATGCTTTGCGGATTTTGCACAAGGCTCAGTCCCAGACTCGGCCCCAGGATCAAACCCGCAGCAAGATAGGCCAGGACCAGAGGCAGGCGCAGAAGGTAAGCGGGCAAGCCCAAAGCCGTGGCGCCCAGAATGGATAAGGCCACATCAGTCAGCAGCGAATGATCATCCATGCAGTCTAAAGTCCTTTGTGCGCGTTAAGGAACGCGTCCCGTCGCGTCCGGACGTTCTGTTCAATATCGTAATAGAAGAGAGCGTAGTCATCGAGATGATAGTTTCCGCCAAGGCTCAGGTCGAGCCACGCATCGACATCATCGACGAGCAGGACGCTGTTTTCGCAGCGGGCCGTGATCTTCAGACCTGGATTCTTTCGCAAACGCGCGCCGTGATGCTGCTCAAGGCTCGTCTTCTGACCATCCAGACGCCAGGATACAGGATTTACGCAAACAAATTCACCGGACACACTATGATAGCCTGATTCCTGTGGCCAGACAGCCCGGCTGAAAAATTTTTCAGGACTGGTCGTTTCCTTGAAAGTCGACCAGCCGATCAAACAACCGATCTGGTCCGGGGCCGAGCAGACGGGAATCCCGGGCATGAACTGCTTCAGACTCTCTTTATGAATCGGGGTTCCGATCAAATAGGCCGCGACCAGCCGCCTCTGGAGGTCCTTGCCGGCGATTTTTTCCTGCAGAAGACGCAGGCCATGCTCGGCCCCTTGACTGTGTGCGGCTATCAGAAAGGGAGCCTCGGCGGGGCCTTCGGCCAAAAACTGCTCAAAGGCTCGCTTCACATCCGAATAGGCGACCGATCGCGCAGGAAATCCGCCTTCCGTCTTCCAATAGGCCGCAAGCGTCGCCTGCCGGTAGTGAGGCGCATAAACCATGCAGCAGTCCTGAAAGAGCGAAGCCTGGCGCTCCCTGGTCCATCGGAAGCGATCGGTGGATGCGGCGTCGCCGGGATTTTCATTCCACGCCAAAGGACTGCGAAAGGTGGTGGGATGAATCCAAAAAACCCGCAGGCGGTCGGGGGCCGCGGCGGCTCCCGCATCTTTTTTGGGATGCATGGCCCAGGACTTCAGATGCGTATAATCGGGGGCCGCGGGGATCTCGTCAGGTTTGAAGTCCACGATGGGCGTGAACAGAAAAAATATGATCGGGATGCGAAGACTGTAGAGGACACCACCACAAACGAGGATCAGGATCCCCGGAGTGATCCATTTGCGCCAGTTCAAAAGCCGCCCCTTTTTGTTGGTTCAGCCCTTATTTTACGGCAATCCCAGATAAATTCCCACCTTAGGCTAAAAGTTCGGTGGCGGCCTCGATCTCTTCGCAGAACGTCGCCTGAACCCGCTGACGAAAGCGATAGATTTGCGACGAAACCGTACCTTTCGAGGTTTGGGTCATGGCGGCGATCTCATGAATCTTATAACCGTTCTGATAATGCATCTTAAAGAAGCGGGATTCGGGACGTTCGTGGATGGCATCCACCATTTTTTCAATCAAGGCGCGCTGCAGGCGGTCCTTGCGTTCTTCGCAGGCATCAGGAATGCTCTCGAAGAACTCCGCTTGAAAATCCCGCGCATACCTTTTATTCCGCCGATAGGCATCCACATGAAGATTCCGGGCCACTGTTATGAAAAGGCGCCGGTAGTCGCCTTCTGGATTTTTTTGAAGGAGCGGATAGCAGCGCAGAAAAGTTTCCTGGATGATGTCTTCACAGTCTTCCGGGTTCACGCCTCTTTTCATCAGAAACGATTTCAGAGCGTCCTGATGTTTCAGAAAACTTTGCGCAAAGCTCCGCCGTAAGCCCTTATTCATGGCTTTCTCCCTTGAGTGCATTGTCTGGATTGATGCGGGCAGGAACCTGCCTCACATTCAAACTAACACCAGGGCTTCCATGGGGAATAGTAGATACTCTTAAGAAGAGTCCCGGGATTTTAAGTAAAACTTACAGGTATCGCGTCTACTTGACTTACATTGGGCGAGGTCGGGGGATGCGGAAGGAACCGAAGCCCTAAGGCCCCGGTTTTTTAGACAGAAATTAGTGAACAGGACGGCTCAGCATGCGCGGAGCATCGGCCGACAGACGGGCATCAAAGGGAGTCCCTGCCTGGCACGAAGGATCCACCAGGAACGAACCGAGGTTGGTCACACGGCGCGGCATATCATCAAGTTTCAGGTGATTCGACATCGCCGCCTGACCCAGAGGCTGGAAGGGCGAGATGTGATAGAAACCGTCGATCACGTTTTGATCACTCGAATGACAGCCGTTACAGGTATTGATGTTGAAGGCGCGGGCTTTCTGGGCGTCGCCGCCGACAGTCCACTGCGGGGCGTTTCCAGCCACATGGGCCTTCACGCCTTTGAGGTTGGCGGGGATCTCATAATTATTCTGAATGATGCTATCAAGGCTCAGGCTGCTGACAAAGCGATTCAGGTCGCTGCTGTTGTTCGCCGTGATCTTAGGCGTCTTCTTCACATCAACCATGACAAGGCGCGCGCCTGTTCCACCCAGCGCCGGCTGCAGATTGAATTCACGCAGCTCCCAGGGATTGCCGAAGGCGATTTCGTTGGTCCGCGCCTGGCCGAGCCGAGCCTGGATAAAGCCGTTCTGCCCCCGATGCGTGAACATGCGGGTGATCTGGGCCAGGCTGCGCACATAACTGTCACCGGACTGGGCCGCGAGATCATGCCAGAGTTTGGCCCAGCGGCTGATGTCGCTGTCGCTGCCGACCGAGATTTTATATTCGAAGATCAGGGTGAACGGACGGGCATTGACGCTCGCGTCCTGAGGACGATCGGTGGAACGCTCCAGGAGGGCGAAGACCAAACGCGCTTCACCGGCATCACCTACGACCAAGGGATTTCTGAGATCCAGACGGTTGGTGATACCGATCAGGCGGAAGGGAGCGATCGAAAGATCCAGACCTTCCACGCCACGGGCTTCCGAAGCCTGTTTCCATTCGGTCAGAACAAGGTTGAAATCAGGACGCGGGCTGACCGTATCACCGCTTGAGAAACGGGTTTCCACCTGCCAGTTCTGAACCCAATTGCGGAAGAAGGCTTCCACCTGAGCCGGTGTGGGGTTGCCACCCAAAAGCTGCTTCACGATCTCGCCGACGTGCCAGGATCCGCCGACCTGGGCTTCGCGGCTGTTATAAACAGCGGCGTCACCCACAGCCAATTCTTTCATGGCATTCACGGATGGGGTGGCGCAATCAGGGCCGGTGGCCTGGAAGAGTTTATGAAAGCGTGAGCTGAGTTGTTTTTCCGCCTGCGAGGCGTTGAAGGAAACATCGCGGGCATCGAAGACCAGGGGCTGTTTCAGTTTTTCCAGCGTGGCATTCAGCACGCGGAATTCCTCGTCGATCACAGCTTTTTGCGCTTCCGCGGTCTGAATTTTTCCGTTCAGTGCATTCAGATCGGCATTGACCTGATTCAACGAAGCCTGGGCATCGGCGAGCTGTTTTTTCAGTTCAGAAACGTTGCCGCCGCCCTGAGCCGCTGCAATGCGCGCCTTCAGATCGGCGATCTGCTGATCGAATGCGGCCAGGATACCCTTAAGCTGAGCGATCTGCGCCGGATCACGGGCCTGCTGCAGCTGCTTCTGCAGTTTATCCCTTTCGCCCTGCGCGAAGTTCAAAGCGGCCTGCAGTTCGGCCACGTTTTCACCCGATGGAGTGCCGCCGCCCTGGGCTATCTGATTCTGAAGCGTCTGGATCTGCGTGCTGAGGCTCGTGCGGCGCTGATTCAAAGTATCGCGATCGCGCTTCATGGTATCAAGAGATTGGTTCACACGATTGCGGCTGAGCGTCATGTCCGCTTCCAGCTCGCTGCGGAAGGCCGTCAGCTTCTTGCTGGAACGCACCGTGCCGCAGTCCTGAACGCCTTGCGGGGCAGCCACCTGGCACTCGCGTTGACGCACAGTGTCACCTTCCAAAAGATAAAGGAAGGTGCGGGCCAGCTTCCCATCCTTATCGCTCAAATTCGTTGCGATGGATTTCACTGTGGAATCGGTTTGCTGGCTGTCAGAACACGCCGTCATCAACCCCAGAACACTCAGGAGCAAAGGCAACTTTTTCATGGGCAGAGATCCTCGAAATAAAATGAAGAGCAATTCAGACAAGCCCTTTGCGAGAAGAATGCCAGGCGTTTTGCATCCATTTTGGACAGGAATGCTGATGAAAGCGGCAGGATCAGGGCCGAAAAGGCTATTTTTAACCGATTTGACGCAGAAGAGACCCAAAGATGAGTACGATCTAAGAACATCTTAGTTAAGTGGACGATCGAATGAGGCCCCTGCCCGCGCCAGAGGCAGCTGGAGGACGAAGGTGGTATGAGGGGCCTCTTGATCGAAGAAGAAGAAGGCTCCGCGGTGGCTTTCCACGATCCCTTTGGCGATGCTGAGACCCAGGCCGGAGCCTTTGCCAATCTCTTTGGTGGTGAAAAAAGGCAGCATGATTTTTTCGGCCAGCTCGCGGGGTATGCCCGGCCCGGAGTCCACGACCCGCAGGGTGATGCTGTCGGCCTCGTGCCTGATCTGGATTTCAATCCAAGGATGACCGCCTTCCTGCATCCGGCAGGCGTCGAAGGCATTATTCAAAAGCTGCACCAGGACCTGGGTGATCGGTATCGGCCGGCAGATCATGCGCAGATCAGAAGGAACGGGCGTGACGCGCAAATGAAAGCCATGATTTTTGATGCGCGATTCACAGAACATCAAAGCGTCATCAATGATCTGCTGCACGCTCACGATCTGGGGTTCGGCCTGCCCATCATCACGAGCGAAGGCCCGCAGGCCCTGGATGATTTTCACAATGCGTGCGACGGTGACATCAATGCACTGCACCGCACTTTCCACGCCCTCCGCGTTCAAGGTTTGACGGCGGGCCTGCAGTCGCAGTCGATGAGCCTGACCCTGGATGATAGCCAAGGGATTATTGATTTCATGAGCGAGGCCGGCGGCCATTTCCCCTAAAATCGCCAGTTTTTCGGCGTGCAGGGCCTGGATCTTATGCTGCTCGATATCCTGGGCCACGCGGCGCTGTTCGGTCACATCACGAAAGAGCCAGATGTGTCCGCGATAAAGTTCGTTATCCAAAGTGGGAATGTAATCCAGTTCCAAAATCGCGTCATCGCGAGTCCTGAGTTCCTGGCAACTGCGCTTGCGCCTCTCCTTCATGAAATCTGTGACCAGCTCCATGAACTCCTGGGGCTGGCTGAAACAGTCCTTCAGATCCTCGATCAACGATTGCCGGTGATCACAGGCCTTGGCCGTTTCGAGGTCCAAGGCCGCGGGGAACATGCGCTTGAACCCTTCATTCAAATAAAGGACCGCACCCTCTTCATCCTCGATGAGCGCGGCGAATTCCATGTGATCCAAAAACGTGTGCAGCCTGCTCAGCGTCGCGCTGAGGTTGGCCGTATTCATCGACTCTTCGAGCTGGATCACGATCTGATCCGAAAGGCGCTTGAGCACCTGGATCTGTTCCGGCGTCAGTGTTCGCTGCACGTAGTCCATGACACAGAGCGTTCCCAGATTATGACCGCGCGAGGTAATCAAAGGCGCGCCCGCATAGAAGCAAACGCGCGGCTCTCCTGTGACCAGGGGATTGCCTTGAAATAAAGGATCTTCATGCGCGTTGTTCACGATGTAAACGCCATCGTGCAGGATCGCATGCGTGCAAAATGAAATGTCACGCGCCGTGCCTTTGAGATGCAAACCAACCTGCGCACGGAACCATTGCGCATCACTGTCGATCAGTGAAATTGCTGACGCTGGAGTTGCGCATATACTGGCCGCCAGCAGCGTGTAGTTGCCGTAGGATTTCTCCACAATATTTTCCATGGCTTTTAGACGCTTGAGTTCCAAAAGACGCTGAGGTTCATTGTGTGGACACAACGGGATTGTCACGGCTGCTCTCGATTTCGTTATACGTAAAGTATCTATAACAAGTTCGAGTGCAGGTAGCCAGCTCAATTCAGCAAACTTGAATCAAGGGGTGGAATGAGCCGCTCGTTCCTCATGCTTCGTACGCGGCGAGCTGCTGTCGTCCCCCCAAAGAGCCGTGAATACGTCCTGATCGGTGACCTCATCAAAATTTTCATAAAATTCGGCGACGGCATGAAAGTGGGGCGGCTGATCGAGAATAATAAGCTCATCCACCTGCCGCTCCAGCTTGCGCGCTGTGTCCGGAGGTGCCACGGGCGCGGCCAGAATCAAACGCTCGGGATGGCGCGACCGCAGATCCTGAATCGCGGCGAACACGGTGGAACCCGTGGCGATGCCATCATCCAGGAGGATGGTCACACGATCCTGGACATCCTGCTTCAGCTGATCAAGCCTCCAGGCCTGCCGGCGTTCCTTCATGCGTGCGAGCTGCCGGGCCTGCGCCTGCTGATAGACCTTGTCGGGGATATCATAGGAAACGACTTCCGGATTTTTATAAAGAAAGCCCCCTTCACTGACCGCACCAATCGCATATTCTTCATAGCCAGGCAGCGAGATCTTGCTGGCGAGAATTATACCCAATTCCCCGTGCAGCTCATCCGCGATGATGCGCCCCATGGGAACGGCTCCCCGCGGCAATGCCATAATAAGAGGATTCTTTCCCTTGTACTGGGATAAACACACAGCCAGCTGCTGAGCGGCTGAACTCCGATTTTTAAAGATCATGTCCCCTACTCCTTTCTTGCGACGATTCAGGAAAACCGGTTGACCAGCGTCGCTCCCGTCACTTCGTGAACGATCTGCTGGCTGCTGATGGATGACAGCTGATTTTGCATGCGGGCCAGCAGTTGATGCAGATCATCCGCCGTGACGATGCCGACGAGGCTACCTCGCTCATCCACGATCGGCAGACGGCGGACCCCAGCCTCGCTCATGCATTCGATCGCCGTGGAGACGTCTTCCAGCTGATGTATCACACGCGGATTGTGAGCCATCACGTCACCGACCTTGACCGTCTCCGCATTAACATCCTCGCCCACCACCAGCGTGACAATGTCCCGGTCCGTCAGCATTCCAATAGGCCGCAGAATGCCCCGATCGCCGTCCACGACCACCACATCACCGACATGTTTTTCACGCATGAGCTGAGCGGCTTCCAGGACGGAAGCATTCGTATCGATATGAACAACATGACGATTGCAGAGTGCTTTGAGATGTGTCATGACAGTTCCTCCCTTTTAAACGTGATGGCTGACAGCATCGTGCCGTCGATGTAGGTACTGCGTGAACCATTCGGCTGAAAGTTCGGCAACGCGTGCCAGCGTTCCAGGTTCTTCAAAGAGATGGGTGGCGCCCGGGACGATCTCCATTGTGCAAGGGGCCTTTTTCATGTGCTCCATGGCTTCGCGATTCATGTCGACCACGGGATGATCCAGGCTGCCGACGATCAAGAGTGTCGGCGAGCGCACAGATTCCAGATAGGGCGCGGCCAGATCAGGCCGTCCCCCACGGGACACCACAGCCTGAATCACTTCAGGCTGAATGGCGGCCGCGACCAGGGCTGCAGCCGCTCCCGTGCTGGCACCGAAATAACCAAGGCCCAGGTTTTGTCCCAGCGGATGATGCTGGATCCAATCGGTGGCCAGCAGCAAGCGTCTGGCCAGAAATCCGATATTGAATCGAAGCTCGCCCGTCTTATGATCCAGGTCCTCTTCATCGTCCGTAAGAAGATCGAGCAGAAGCGTAGCGAGGCCGCGTTCATTCAAATACCTGGCCACGCGCTGATTACGCGGACTCATGCGGCCACTGCCGCTGCCATGGGCGAAGAGAACCATGCCGCGCGCCTGGGCCGGGCATTCCAAAAACCCATGCAGAATGATCCCTGAGCGTTCCACCTTCACAGATTCAAATTGGTCCTTGTCCATGGGAAACCTCCGACCCTCGCTGATTTATATTATAAAACGCAACTATGGTGCCAAGATTCGGGAAAGGCCCGGAATCAGCCGCTTGCAGATTTTCATGCAGGGTAAATGCAGCTCAAATGTGGGATTTCGGCCAACACAGAACGAATTCAAACAGAGTCAGGGGCGTTGTAGAAAACGTATGGCATAGTCGATCGCAGCGAGGGCACTGATAAGGCCGGTCACATAGATCAGTATAGTATTGTTCTGCCGCAGGATAGGAACGCCGAACAATGCAGCGAACTGAAAGGCTGTGGCCCACTTGCCGAGGCGGGCTGGAGCCATATCGCGAAACGCCGAACTCTTGCCAAGGAGGAGCAGGATTAAACTTGAGACCGCTACGAAAATATCGCGAGTGGCCATGAACAAAAGCTCGTGAAGCTTGATCCATCCCGTCTGCAGGAACGTCAGCGCGGCCGTCATCACAAAAATTTTGTCGGCGATGGGATCCATGAGCTGACCAAAGGCGCTGACGACTTTCATACGACGCGCGAGGAACCCATCCAGAAATTCCGAGAGCGTGCCCCAGATCAAGGCGGGCAACCAAAGTTGGGCGGGCAGCCAGGGAAATCCGAGGCCAAGCAGGAGACGACTGACGGTCAAGGTGTTAGGAACTTGCGATCGAAGAGATTTGACAGGAACAGCCCGCTGGATTCCGTTCATGGATCACCTCACCTGATTTGTCGCTTGATCTACACCTCAATTTATCTTCAAACCGAAAAGGGATGCAATGCCATCCCGCGTAGCTTCTTTGGAATTGCGCTGTTCCGCATCATCAGATTCCGTAG
>NZ_DASTAT010000002.1 GCF_035712445.1 Oligoflexus sp.
CATTGAAAATTCTCAAGAATTCAAAGGTTCTATTGTAACCGCATCATCCCTCTTTGTCGGACCAATCCTTGATAAGAAAGTGGAGGCCTGAGCATGAAAAAGGTTTTGCTGTTATCCTGCTTCATAAGCTTAACGGCACACGCCGGAACAGGTGGTGGCATCTCTACACCCCCTGGTCGAGCAGGCCTCGCAAAACTTCTGGCCGAAACCATCGGCTTGAATGGTTCGATGTTCCTGATGAAAGGCACGGCCCCCCTGCCTTTGGAAATCATCGTCGAGGCTGAAGCGGGCACGACTCCTGCTGTGGATCCTGTGACCACGGTCGATGTCGCGAACGAGAGCGGCGAAAGAAAAAGCTATAACGTGACTGATGGCGAAGTCATCAACCAGTACGTGTTGAAAGACCGCCGCCTGATGCTGCGTGCCTCCATGTTACGGCAACCTTAAGTCATCTCCTGGCTTCGCCCGGTCCGAACGTCCGGGTCGAAGCCTTTTTTGTTCCCCCTCCCTCTCATTTTCAGCTCGATCGTTGCAGCTATCCGCCACCTCTGTTAGGGTGAGCGCCGATATCTTTTCTGCAAGGATCGTAAAATCATGAGTATTTTGTGGAGTTTATTCGGCGTCCTCATCCTGGTCGCAGCCAACGGTTTTTTCGTGGCCGCGGAATTCGCCCTGGTCACCGTGCGCAAAACCCGGATAGATCAGCTGGCTCAGGAGGGCCACGGGGCCGCCAAATATGTGCGGAAGGCTCTGTCCGACCTTGACCGTTACATTGCCGGCACCCAGGTGGGCATCACGATCGCGAGTCTGGCCCTGGGTTGGATCGGTGAGCCGGCGGTGATGAAAATCCTATCGCCTGTCTTTCAGTGGATCACGCCTGATCTTTCCGACAAGGCCCAGCATGCGATCGGTTTTGCCATCTCCTTCACCTTGATCACCTTTCTGCATGTTATCCTCGGTGAGCTTGTACCCAAATCAATCGCGCTCAATTATCCGGAGCCGACCTCGCTCTTGCTCGCACGTCCGATGCGCCTCGCCATTCTCGTGTTCAAGCCCCTGATCTGGAGCCTCAACGGACTCGGTCATCTTCTTTTGCGCGCCATCGGCCTGCATACGAGCCATGAGCATGGTTCCGTGCATTCCCCTGCCGAGCTGCAGCTTCTGATCAGGCAAAGCCATGCGGCGGGGCACATTGATGCCTTTGAGCGCAGCATGCTGCAGAAGACTTTTCATTTCAGCGAAACAGCCGTGTCCGAGGTGATGACGCCACGTTCCCGCATGGAGGCGATGAACCTGGATCAAACGATGGAAAACCTTTTGGATGAAGCCTCGCGTTCGCCCTATACGCGGCTGCCCGTCTACCGCGGATCGGTGGATGAACTGGTCGGTGTTCTTTACACGCATGATCTCTTTCAGCTCTCACGTCAGAAGACGAGCTCGCAGCGCATCGACGAGCTGGTGAAGCCTCTTATTTTCGTTCCCGAATCTTACCGCCTGGATGCTCTGGTCGAAAAATTCCAGGATGAGAGAACGCAGATCGCTGCAGTGATTGATGAATACGGTGGCACAGCCGGCATCATCACGCTGGAAGATATCATCGAGACTGTGTTTGGTGAGGTTCAGGATAATAACGAAGATCCGACCATGGAAATCGAGACCTTGCCGGATGGCTCCATCATCCTGCGCGGCGATACGCGGCTTCAGCACCTGAATCAGCAGCTCGGTTGGGACCTGGAGGATGAGGAATCGACGACGATCGCCGGTTATGTGATGACGGCTTTAGGCCATATGCCAGGCCTCGGGGAAAAGATTCGGACCGATGCGGGAACCTTCGAGGTAATCGAAAAGAAAAAGAACCGCCTGACCAAGATCAAAAAGCTGCCCTAAAAAAAACAGGATCCGGGCCAGGACCCGGATCCTCTCATCCAAGAGCAAACGCCGGACGAAGGCTTAGATCTGTTCGATCCCTGCAAGCTGCCAGCTGCTCCGTCCCTGAGATTTCGCAAAAATCCAATACTCATCAAACTTCACCGGTTCGGTATTGCTGCCGCTTTTCAGGGCACCCGTACTTTCATCGACGGTGTAGTCAAGGAGACTCGCGGTAAAGCGAACGCGAACCAGTTCCCGATCGCCTTCATACCAGGGCTCGCTGAACTCAAGGTTTCGCACCGAGATATTTTCCAGACGATTGATCTCGCGGCGGTCTTTCAGATCCTGAAGATCAGCATCCAAAACGCGCGCCACATCGCGTTCCACATAGTCTTGAACCGGGGTCAGGTCACGACGCGTCCAGGCGCCTTGAACACGGAAGAAGATATCTTCCACCGTTTCGCGATCGAGGCGAGGTCCTGAGGCCATGTAAGGGCTCGCGCTGGATCCCTGACCGAAGTAACCGGCACCCGAGGAGCCGCTGCCGTAGTTTGCGCTACTGCGAGCCATCGTTGCCGAAGCCGCGTCCATGGGCGGGCTGTATCCCATCGAAGGGGCGCCGCCTGCAAAGGCCGGGCGATTTTGATTCTGGCGGTTCTTCCAGAAGCGGTACGCCAGATAAAGAAGACCAGCGATCAGGATGATATCAAAGAGACCGATGCCGCCACCGGCTCCACCCAACCCCGCGCCTTGCGCCATGGAGCTGAACAGCATGCTGCCGATCAGACCCCCGGCCAAACCACCAGCCAGACCTTTCATGAAGCTGCCCCGATTGGAAGGCGGCTGCATCTGCTGCTGAGCCGGGGGAGGATTCGGCGAACGCGGCTGCGCGGTCGGCTGCGAACGTTGACCGAAGGAACGTTTGCCGCCTGCGCGGGCTTCGGCGTCTTCACCCATGGAGAGAAGGCTGAAGCTGAACACAATGAGCAAGGCTCGTATCATCAATCCCATTTTTTTTAAAAGCATAGATCTATACCTCTCAGGTGACAGCTCGCGAGGCGAGCCTGTCCCAGAAAGCTAACACAATCTTGATTCATTCGTGTAATAGATAATCGTGAGCGATTACTTCGTTTTTTGCGAAGAACTTGCTTCTTCGCGAAGACCCCGCTTTCCGCGAAGACCCCGCTTCCGGCGAAGACCTAGCCAATCAAAAACCCACCATCCACAGTCAGGCAACTGCCGGTGGTATAAGAGGCAGCAGGAGAAACCAGATAAAGCACAGCGCCCGCCATCTCATCAGGCTGAGCCACCCGCTGCATGGGCACATGCGGCATGAGCTGATTCAGAATCTTTTCATTCTTCACGAGCGTCGCAGCAAATTTCGTATCGGTCGCACCAGGCAGCAGCGCGTTCACGCGGATATTGAACGCCGCGCATTCCTTGGCAAAGGACTTGGTCATCGACACGATCGCAGCCTTGGTCACGGAATAAATCCCCTGGTACATCCCAGGATTTTCCGCGTTGATCGAGGCCACATTCACGATCGTGCCCCCACCCTTCTCCTTCATCAGGCGTCCGCCTTCCACCGAAGCAAAGAAATAACCCCGGATATTGACGTCCACCGTCTTTTGATAGGCCTCCAAAGTCGTATCGAGTATCGGCCCGAAATAAGGATTGGCCGCCGCGTTATTCACAAGGATATCGAGACGCCCATGCCGCTCGCGAATCTGCGAGAAAAGGGCGGCGATGGATTCCATCTCTCCGATGTGACAGGCGATGGCCTCAGCCTTGCCGCCTTCGCTTCGAATCTGAGCCACGATCGCTTCGCAAGCGTCCTGTTTGCGGCTCGACACGATCACCTGGGCGCCTTGGGCCGCAAGCAGTCGCGCGATGCTGGCGCCGATCCCGCGACTGGATCCTGTGACAAGGGCGATTTTTCCGGAAAGATCGAAGGGCTTTTTAAAATCCATGGTCCTGTCCTATCTGAAAGTGAGAAGAGGCGAGGAGGTTTTGCCAAAATGAGCGTGATCGTTGAAAAAGCTCAGAAATAAAACATCGGCTTTGAAAGGCAGACGCGTGATCGAAGCATTGACGATCGCTCCATTGAGCCTCAGCATCATCGTATCGGACAGCTCAAGAGCGAGCTGCATCAGGCAGGCGATCGGCCCGCCGCTGGTAAAAAGAAGGATGTTCTCGTCCGCACCGCTCCTTTTCAAAAGATCCTGGACGCCGTCACGGCAGCGCTGTTTGAAACCCGAATAGGATTCGGGATACTCAGCATCGTAGCCCCCATGCATCCACCGCTGCATGGCCTTTTCAAATTCCTTATGAAAGGCCTTGGCCGGTTCCGGATGCTTTTTTAAAAACGCCTTCACGTTATGAGGATCCGCAAAATCAGGATGCAGACCACAGAGGATAGCCTGATGATCAAATTCGTTCAGCCACGGCGCCAGCTCCGGGACCTTGGCCTCGGGCATTTCTGCGAGGCATAACCTTGCCGTCTCGCTGTGACGTTTCATCGTCCCCTGCAGCACGCGATCAAAACGAAGACCACTCCGCGCCAGGGTCTGCCCCAGGACGCGGGACTGCTCTTCACCGACCTTGGACAAGGCATCGTAGTCGGCTTCACCAAAGGAAGCCTGACCGTGACGCACAAGATACAAAGAGCCCATGCTTACCCCTTGATCGCGCCGAGGCAGAGTTTTTCCAAATGCGCGACCATCAGATGGAACTGGGCAAAGCGCTGGTCCTTGGTTTGCCCGGCATGAAAGCGATAGTAGATCTGCTGCGCAATCACCGCCAGACGAAAGAGTCCATAAACGCGATACCAGGTGAAATTCACCTCGGGCAGATCCATCTTCTTCAGATAGAGCTGCACCATCTCATCACGGGTCAGCATACCCGGCAGATGAGTCGGCTGCCGCCGCATTTTCTGCATGAAAGGATCGTCCTTGGCCTCGACCCAGTACGCGAGGCTATTGCCAAGGTCCATCAGGGGATCACCGAGCGTGGCCATTTCCCAATCCAAAACACCGATGGCACGCGTGGGCTTTTCAGCATCGAAGACGATATTATCGAACCGATAATCGTTGTGAATCACGCAGGTGCGGATCTGTTCCGGCTTGTGATCGTGAAGCCACTGCCGCACGACCGCATAATCGGGCACATTATCCGTGCGGGCAGCCAGATATCGCTGGGACCAGCCTTCGACCTGACGCGTGACGTAACCATCGGGCTTGCCAAGATCGGCAAGACCGGCTTTTTGATAATCGACCCGATGCAGTTCCACAAGCTTATCCACGAACTCAAGACAGATCGCCCGATGCTGCTCGGGACCGAAACCGAGTTCGGCCGGTAAATCCGCGCGCGGAATAAAACCAACGAGGCGTTCCATCACATAGAAGGGAGCCCCCAAAAGGCTCTCATCTTCGCAGTAGGCGATCATATTCGGCACATAAGGGTAAACAGGCTTCAGCTTTTGCATGACGCGGAATTCACGACCCATATCATGCGCGGACTTTGCCTTGGTCCCAAAAGGCGGCCGCCGCAGGACAAAGCTCTGCTCTTCAAACTGGACGAGGTAGGTGAGATTCGAAGCGCCACCTGGGAACTGCGTGATCTCACAGCGCCCGCTCAGCTGCGGCAGCTGCTTTTTCATGAACGCTTCCACGGCTCCAGCATCCAACTCTTCACCGGGACGCGGCGCACCCGCCTGATCAATCAAGGTCATGAAGCAGCCCTCGCCTTATTTCGGAACTCCGGGCGCTTGCGCACCATCTTCGACATGGCCCAGAAATAAACTGAAGGGGAGAAACGTTTCATATACCAAATCGCGGCAAAATCCTTGTGCGGCAGGATATAGAAGCGGCCTGCCTTCACGCCTTCAAAGACGATGCGGGCCACGTCCTCGGCCTTGAGTTTGGACTTCTGAAAGAGTTTATTGATCACTGTTTTAATATTGGGATTGGGCGAGCGCGTATTCTCGGTCAGATTCGTAGGGAAAAATCCTGGACAGACCACGCTGACCTTGATTCCAAAAGGCTCCAGCTCGGCCTTCATCGTTTCTGAAAGCGCGACCACGCCGGCCTTCGTTACGTTATAGCTATTCATTTCAGGAGAATGAATCAGCCCGGCAATGGAGGCGACATTCACCACATGGCCATAACCCTGGGCTTTGAAGAGGCTGGTAAAAATACGGCAGCCGCGGGCCACGCCCATCAGGTTGATGTCGATGATCCAGTCCCAATCTTCATCCGGCGTTTCATCGATGCCGCCATGCACGGCGACACCTGCATTATTGATGACCACATCCAGGCCCGACCAGCGTTGGACGATGGCATCCTTCCATTTCAGCAGAGAATTTTCTTCACGCACATCAACATGGGTGTAAAATGCATCCACGCCCATGGCGAGGATCTCGTTCTGGGTTTCCTGGCCACGCAGATCATTGATATCGGCCAGGGCCACATTCCAACCTTCCCGCGCATACTGCAGGGCAAGGCAACGTCCCAGGCCGCTGGCCGCTCCGGTGATCGCGACTCGTTTTCTTGATTCCTGGCTCATAACATTCCTCTCCAAAAGTTTTAACCCAAGCCTTGGCGTTTCCATTCCAATTTGGCAATCAAATTCCGATGCACCTCATCCGGACCGTCGGCAATTCTGAGGACCCGGGCATAGGCATAAAGCGCGGCGAGAGGGAAATCATCGGATAATCCTGCGCCGCCGTGAATCTGAATGGCCTGGTCGATGACGTCCTGGGCCACATTTGGGGCGACCACCTTGATCTGGGAAATTTCGCTCATAGCGTTGTGGACACCCACCTTATCGATCAACCACGCGGCTTTCAGCGTCAAAAGACGAGCCATATCAATACGCATGCGCGCCTCGGCGATGATGTCGCGATTGCCGCCGAGTTCAACCAGAGGCTTGCCGAAGGCCACACGCTGGCTCGCGCGCTGGCAAAGAAGTTTCAGAGCCCGCTCGGCCGCGCCGATGGCCCGCATACAGTGATGAATGCGGCCGGGTCCCAGGCGTCCCTGAGCGATTTCAAAGCCGCGGCCGGGTCCTGCGATCAAGGCATTTAATGGCAAGCGAACATTATGGAACGAAACCTCGCCATGACCATAGGGAGCATCGTAGCTGTGAAAAACGGGCAGCATGCGCTCGATTTTTACGCCGGGTGCATCCAAAGGAACCAGCACCATGGAATGTCGCTGATGCCGGGGCGCATTCGGATCGGACACGCCCATGAAAATACCGACCTTGCAGGCCGGATGACCCACGCCCGAACTCCACCATTTGCGCCCGTTCAGGACGATTTCCGAGCCTTCCACACGGCAGGTCGCCTGCATGTTGGTGGCATCGGAGGAAGCGACCTCGGGTTCTGTCATGAAAAATACCGATCGAATGCGACCGTCAAGCAGCGGCTTCAACCAGCGTTCCTTCTGCTCCTCGCTGCCATATTTATGAAGGACTTCCATATTACCCGTATCAGGGGCATTGCAATTGAAAATCTCGGGGGCGATCGGCGAATGCCCCATGATCTCCGCAAGGGGAGCATAGTCGCAATTGGAGAGCCCTGCTGTGCCATGCGGCGGCAGGAAGAGATTCCAGAGACCCTGTTCGCGTGCGGCGGCCTTCCATGTTTCCATGATGGCTGGAACTTTCCACTCGCGCCAGTGCGGGCCGTCAGCTCCCAACTGCTGAAAATAAAGGGCTTCCTGGGGTAACACATGTTGATCGAGAAAAGCTCGTATTTTTTGGCTGAGCGTCTGCGCACGCTCTGATAGGGAAAAATCCATAGTTGATCCTCGGCTCGAAAGAATGCATCAGCCTAGGCTCTCATGGCTCTGAAGGCAAATAAATACTCTTCATGGGACTTCATTGATCGGGATTATAACGCGACCTGCATAAAAAAGGGGGCGAGGAAAACCCCGCCCCAGCCATAAGCTCTAACGCGTGAGGCTTAGCGCAGTCGCACCTGCACCGGCACCACAGCCAGAGTCAGATCATTGGATGATACGCGAATGCTGCCGCGAACTTCGTAGGAGGGATCCTTCAGGAAGATGTCCGTTTGAAAGAAGGGATCGTTTTTGTTCAGGCTATAGACCACATTCCAGAAGCGATCCGAACCCAGTTGACTGGCAGTCAGAGTTCCCACCGCACCCTGAGCAAAACTGATGGTTTCACTCAGCTGGAACGTCACCTCACCGGCTGGGACCTTATAGCCATCCACCACGAATTTATAGCTGCGGCCGACTTTGGGTGTGAAGGTCGCCGTTTCATCATCGGCTGGGCCACCGCTGTTGGCGACGGCTTTGCATTCCGTTCCGGCTGCGATGCATTCCTGGATTTCAAGGTCCAGGTCATTGCCGACCGCTCCGCCGGTGGTGACGGTGACGCTGGTCACCGATGCGGGATAGCTGCGGAGAAGAATACCGGCGCGATTCGGAACTTCCACCTGCTCGGCATTTTTAACCTTGGCATCCAGAGTCTGAATCGCCTGATTCAGAATGTAGGAAGAGCGCGCAGGGTTCACGTTGGCTGGAACTGAGCCTTCCTTGATTTCGATATTCAAAGAACCATTCAGCGCCTCTAGTCCGCCTTTCACTTCCTTCTGCTGCGCCGCAGCCTTCACATAATCCACGCGCAGCTGATAGCTGCTCAAGGGGTAACGTGAAAGACCCTCGACATGCATATCCCAGATGCCGGGTTTCGGCGCGACCACTTCACCCACAAAACGCGAACGAAGTTCATCATCGGGGCCTACGGTATAACCGGGTCCTGTGCAGTTATAGGCAATGGCATTGGAGAGTTCCTCGGGCTGCAGCGTATTATCCGCGGCAAAGACGTTCAGATAAACGCCGGAGCAATTCTGCGCTTGCCCGAAAGGATCCTGAGCGGCCTTGTTCACGCTCAGGGTGACCCGCAGCGAACTGATATCGGCAGGAACCTCGACATAGTTGCGACTGAGGCCCAGGGCCTTGACCTTATCCTGATTCACCGAATAGGCCTTGCCCGCAGTCAGGGTTTCATGCGGAACAGACAGGTAAACAGGGATGATGAAGGCCGGGACATTTTCCTGCATGCTGCCATCGGCCGACTGACGATAGGCGCGAATCAAAGCACCATGATCACCCTTGGGCAGACGCGCGAGTTTTTCACGATCGATGCAAACATAGATCACGCTTTCCTGGGTTCCACCGACGCTGGCGGCATCCAGCGCCCCCTGGCCGACCAGGGTAAGACGCGAACTTCCCGACGTCGCATCGCAGCGGTTGCTGTCGTCTGGATTCGCTGCGGCCAGAGTATTGACCTTCAGCCATTCAATCGACGAGCCGTGAATTTCGGTATGGAGTTTGAAAAATTCTCCACTTGATACGAGTTTTGCATAAGCATCGCCCTGCTGCTCAGCGGTCATCGCGCCATCAGCCAGCAGCGGCAGACGACGGGCGATGCCGACCGAATAGAGAACCCGTTGCGAACGCGCATCAATCCAAAGACCAGCCCCGTAAGGTGTCACGGGATTGCCTTCCACAGGTTTGCCATCATAGACCTTGCCGTAGCGGTTGGTCATGAGAGTCCGCACTTCATAGACGGGCTCGATATCCTTGCCGCCCATATTGATGCCGGTGGGAATGCGCAGCGTGGCGAGTTTTTTCAGTGCCGTCCAGGCTGCAGGCAGATTGATGATACCCGTTCCCTGATCGATCCAGGTGTATTGGCCTTCACTTGCTTTTTGCGTCTCAGGATCGAAAATCTTCGCATCGAAAGGCTGGGCGGAACCGATCAGCACCTTGCGCAGGCTCACGTTATCGGTGGGCAGAGGGGCCTCGGGATGTTTCCTGTTGTAGCGGCGGGCAGCATCCAAAAGCAGCGCGTAGGCACCCGTCACGGTTGGAGCGGACATCGAGGTGCCCTGCATGATGTCAGTTCCGGCTCGACCGGCCTTATTCAAAGACACAGCGGACAGCTGAGTACCGGGCGCCGTAACGTTCGGTTTGAAACCACCGTTGCCGAGTGGCCCACGGCTGCTGAAGCCCATCACGAAATCTTCATCTTTGCCATCTGCCGTTGGAATCGCAATCTGACTCTGGCGGCCCATGATATCGGTCGAAGCACTGGCGGCCACGCTGATCGCATGACGGGCCGTGGACGGCGAGCCGATTGTCTGCAGACCGGGGCCTGAGTTGCCAGCTGAAATTACGAACTGCGTGTTGCTGATCTGACTCAGGCGATCGATCAGAAGCGATTGGGTATCATAGCCATCGTTGACATTGCTCAGACCACCGAGGGACATGTTGATGACATCGACCTTGGCTTCGAGGGCCAGATCAATAATAGCCGAGGATGCCGAGCAGCCTCGGGTGTTGGCGCAGACGCGACCCGAAAGAATCTCCGCATTGGGAGCCACGCCGCGTGCGAGTGTAAGGTCGGAGTCATTCAGGAGCGTTTTGCGACCAGCTGTGATGCCGGCGACATGCGAACCATGCAGACCGGAATCGTAGCCGACGATGCTCACGGCTATCGTGTCCACATCCTGACCGTCGTTGCTTTTCAATTTCATGGATTCAAAGGCGAGTCCGAATTTTTCCGCAAAGCTCTGCGCCACGTCACGGGTCTTGTTGAAATCCCGCAGCGGGATGGCCTTGCCGAGTTCCAATCTTTCATTGAGCAGGATTTGATTATTTTTCGGCAGGGTTCCGATCGGATCGAGAGCGATGTAGACCTTGCTCGTCTCCCAACCCACGCTGCCTTGGGGTGAGACGAAAATCAGACCGAAGAGGTCATCGCTTTTGCGGTTGCGATTCAAATCAAAGGAAGGGCCGAAACCGACTTCAGGCATGAAGGCCAGTCGCATGCTGGCGCCTTCCTGAACCGCACGGCGCACATCAGCAGGAACCACGATAGCCGCGCCTTTGGGCAAAGATACCAGATTGAGCCCATCCGCTGCCGGTGTGGCCGCGACAGCATTGATGTGCGCGGCTACATCTTCAGCGATCAGAAGATTCTCTTCCCGCGCGCCTATGCGTGTGGCATCCGCGGCTGTCCCGAGACGTACCGAGAATCGTGCTGTGCTTGGGAAATAGACCTTTCCTTCCTGCGTAAAGTCCTTCATGTAAACGATACGAGGTTTGCCATCCTTATCCAGGAAGGAAGGATGATTATAGGTGATACCCGTGTCCGTGATCCCCACGCGCACCAGGGAACCATCCGCACGTTCACCCAGTTCCTGGTCCAAAGCCTGCAGCCATTCGTTGGTGACTCCAATACGCACAAGGCCGGAAAATCCATCCGTCTTGTCCTTGGCCTGTCCCGCCACGATCATCTGGTTGATCTGCTCGGATTGCTTCGCGATGCGTTGCAGTTCATTCGGATCGGTCGCAACGGCTTCCAGAGTCATGGGAACAGGCAGTTCCTTGACCGCCTGCAGACGAGTCCAGAGGCTTTCGCTATACGGAATCCACATGGAATAATAGCCAGCTTCCGGAACGATATCCTTCAGCACGAATTCTTCGCGCACGTCCGCTTCAAGTTTATTCAAGGAGCTGACGAGGCTCTGACGAATCGCCTCTTTGACTTCCGCATCATGCATGGGACTGCCGCGTTCCAGAAACTGCCCATAGGTCACGGGCGCGATCAGGCCATTGACCTGGATGTAATTTCGATTTTTGATTTTCATGGCAATGGAAATCTGCCCGTTTGGCCACTTGATCACGCCATCACCGGCATCCAAAGGCGGCAAAGGTTGGGTTGGAATAATCAGTCCACCCGGATCCTGTTCCACAGTGGGCCTTGGGGATGACGAACGTTTCTGGCAGCTGATCAGTCCCGCAGCAAGGAGCAGGCTGAAACACAAAGATCGACTGAGACGCGCCGAACCTCGATTCGTTTGCATGGGTTTCCAATCCTTTGAAAAAAGGGCAGAGGAACAGCATGATGATGAATCAACAGCAAAAACTTCCCCAACGTGAATACGAAGAAACTTTGCCGCGCTCCTACGAGCTGCTGTGCCAGTTCAAAATCCTGAAATGCTGAATCGCACTTTACTGAAGGGTTTAAGCGACTGTCAAATATTAAGAGATGGATAAGCGAGGATTCCGCTTATCTCCTGTCAAGGTTACAGAAAAAATCTCTCGTTGTGGACAAAAGCTTGAATTTCAGACAATACCAGTGAAGCCCCGTATACGAAGGACTTTGCGCTTGGTCGGGAAGAAGAGGGCATTAATCACGACGGTTTAAAGTTGGAAAGGACAGGAGCGGATGCGATTGCAATCCATAGACTTGAATCTTTTTGTGGTGTTTCATGCCATCTATCAGGAAGCCCATATCACGCGTGCTGCACAGTTTCTGGGCCTAAGTCAGCCGGCAGTGAGCCACAGCCTTTCGCGTCTGCGTGAAATTTATCAGGATCCGCTTTTCGTCCGGCGTGGTCCCCGCATGGAACCGACGCCTGTCGCCCGGAGTCTTTGGCCTCAGATTCAAAGCGCTTTGGAGCAGCTCCATCGCGGTCTGCCGGCCGCGGCGGCTGAATTTAATCCCAAGGAGACGCAAAGGAATTTTGTCCTTGCGACACGCGACCCTTTGGAAGCTTTTTTTCTGCCGCAACTCATGCAGGTTTTTATGAAGGAAGCGCCGCTGGCTCATGTCAGCAGCATTCGCATCAAACGTCAGGACCTGGAAAAGGAGCTGGCCGCTGGTCAGCTGGATCTCGCCTTTGACGTAAGGCTGCCGGTGTCCTCCCAGCTCAGGTCGCAGAAGCTCATGGAAGATGAATGGGTTGTGGTCGGACGCCGCGATCATCCGCGGCTGCAGGCTCCCCTTGGTTTGGAAGATTATCTGAGCGCAAGGCACATTGTGGTGTCTTCGCGCCGCGCAGGTCTTTCGATGGAAGATTTTGAACTGCAGCGGCGGGGATGTCCTCGAACCATCGCCATGCGCTGTCAGCATCTTTGGGCGGCGGCGCGCACTGCGGCCTCGACCGATCTTCTTCTGACCGTTCCAGGACGTTTCGTGCAGCAAAGCGGACTCATCGAGGATCTGGCCTGTGTGCCTCTGCCTCTGGATTGTTCCATGCCCGCGATTCATATGTACTGGCATGAAAGGCAGGATCAGGATAAAGCGTCTTTATGGTTACGCAATATCTGCCAGAATTTGATTGTGACTTAGTGCCAAAATATCTAAGCTGAGAGAAACCCTAGTTATTTTACAGGAAGGATCTCTCTATGAAACGGAGTTTGCTCGGAAACCTCGTGGCAGGTCTTGGCGCTTTAATGCCGACAGCATGTTTGATGGCGGCCGAGGCTGAACCAGCCCAAATTCGTCTGTCCCATGGCGTTTGGCGTTACGATATGAAGACCACGGAATCGGATCAAACCGGCACGAACGTCAAGGAAGAGAGTTCGGGTTTCACGACTTTCCCGGCCGGCATTGAAATCGCGGCTTTCTGGGACGGCTATGCGGCCTATGCCTATCCTGTGACCACAGGCGGGTCTTTCCTTATCGGCAAGGGTTTCGGCGGCAATCAGGAAGCCGGCATCAGCTTCAGCTATAACTCGAACAACGTCAAAGACGGCGACGAGTCGTCGGATACCAGCATCGGCGGCTACTATTTCTATAGTCGCCTCCTGACCCCCAGCCTCACCTTCGAATTTGATTTCAACCCGGCTCTTGTGATGGGCTCCGAAAAATCCACAAGCGGCGGCACCACGCAGGAAGCCGATGGCTCGGGTTATTCCCTCTATCTTGACCTTTTGGGCGTGATTCCCCTGGCCAAGAACTTTGAGTACGTCTTCGGCATCGACTACACCATGTCCAATATCAAAGCCGATGTGAAATCCGGCGGGGCCTCCAGCACCATCAAGGAAAGCGAGTCCGGCCTGGGCCTGATCCTGGCGAAATTCCGCTACTTCATCTGATGAATCCCGGCGCAGCCCATGGGTTGCGCCTCCCCCCCACTTTCCATGCCAAATTGTCACATACTCACTTTCCGATGCTCTTCCTCTCGTGGATAATATACAAACGGGATCCGCAGGTATTTGCACCCGAATGAGGAAATCCCATGAGCCAGAACACCAATCCCGAAAAAAAGCCCAAGGCCGTCCTGGCAGCGGTGCAGCTTCCCGGCGTCTCCGACGCGGATCATGATGCCTCGCTGAATGAGCTCGAACGCCTCTGCAGCACGCTAGGATTCGTGACCGTCGGCCGGGTTTCGCAGAAGCGGAAATCCGTCGTCACCGGCACGATCTTCGGTGAAGGCAAACTGAAAGAACTCGCCGCCTGGACCGGAGGCTCCGGGATCGTGCGCGGCTTTAAAAAAGACGGCGCGGATGATGATGAAGACGATCGTCCCGAACTCACGTATGCCCCGGAAACCAAGGCCACGGTCGTGATCTTCGACTGTGACATGACGCCGACCCAACTTAGAAACCTGGAAGATGCCACGGGCGTCGAGGTCCTGGATCGCAGCGGTGTGATCCTTGAAATCTTCAGTCGTCATGCCCGCAGCCGCGAAGCCCGACTGCAGGTGGAAATCGCCAAGCTTGCATATATGGCTCCGCGTTTGCGCGCTTCGCACGTCGGCGGTGATCGCCAGGGCGGAGGCATCGGGGCCAAGGGCGCAGGGGAAACAGCGCATGAATTGGATCGTCGGCGCATTCGCGACCGCATCGCCGAACTCAGGCAGCAGCTCGAATCCATTCGGCATGAACAGACCACAAGGCGGGCGCAACGCAGCGAAGCGCCCTGTGTCGCGCTCGTCGGTTACACCAACGCAGGCAAATCATCCCTGATGCGGGCTTTGACTGGCAGTGAAGTGCTGGTCGAGGATAAACTCTTCGCCACGCTCGACACCACCGTGCGGGCCCTGCAGCCGGAAACCGTACCGCGGATTCTGGTGTCCGACACGGTTGGCTTTATCAAAAAGCTGCCGCATGATCTGGTCGCGTCCTTCCGTTCGACTTTGGATGAAGCTTTGAACGCTTCGCTCCTCCTTTTCACGGTGGATGCTTCCGATCCGAGCTTCCGCTCCCAGTTGGAAGTGACGCAATCCGTACTGGGGGAAATCGGTGCGGATCAGACCCCGAGTCTGCTCGTTTTGAATAAAGTCGATCAGTTGGATGCGGAGCAGATAGCCGAGCTGAAACAGGAATATCCGAAGGCGGTTTTCATATCGACCCGGAATCGCGAGGACATCAAACGCATGCGCGAATTGATCCTCGGTTTCTTTGAAACGGATATGTTGGATAAGGTTCTTTTGATTCCTTATACCCAGGGAAAAGTGCTCGGCATGATTCGGGAACGCGCGCGGGTTCTGGAAGAAAAGCATGAGGACGAGGGCACGATCGTAACGATCCGAGCCCCCGAAGAGGTGCATGCCTGGATTGAAAAGCAGCTGAGCAAGGGCGGCTGAACCTAGCTGAGATGCAGTTCGCGCCCCATGATAAAGGCGCGTTTGCCTTCCGAGGCGCGGAAGATGCGATCATACACAGCCTGCTGCTCGGGCTGATGCGGATCGAGTTCGGGCAGAAGGATCACCTGATGCCCGGTCTGGTTCTCAAAGGTCCTGAGCTGCTGAAAAAGAGTCCGCGCTGCGCCTTCGATCGAAGCATCCTCCGACAAATCCTGATAGCTGTGAAAGTCCTTCCGCCTGGCGGCGAAACGCTGCGCGAAATCCAAACAAGCGGCTGCCTCCAAAGTCAGGATCTCACGCGTTTCATAGCCTGCGGGCATGCTCTCGGATCGCGACAGCATCCAGGCTGGTGTATGCGGAGCATAGTGGCGAAGATACTGGCCTGGCCCTTCGATCTTCTTCGCGATCTGGCCTGGGACCTTGCTGCTGAACGAGGCCGCTAAATTATTTTTCTTCAGCACATCCAGAATATCCGCTTCACCGATGGCGCCATGCCTCAGAAGTCTGAGGTGCCCATCATCATCCACTTTCAGCACCGTGGATTCGATGCCTATCGTGCTGCGATCGCCGTCCAGGATCAGCAAAGGTCGATCGTGAAAATCATCCGCCACATGCTGGGCCCGCGTGGGACTCACATGACCGAATAAATTCGCAGACGGAGCCGCCACGGGAACTCCCGCCGCTTCCAGCAGAGCGCGCGCGACGGGATGCGCGGGCGACCGCACACCGACAGCATCCCCACCACCGCGCACGAGGCGTGAGACTCCATCCTGGGCGCGGGCCACGAGCGTCAGCGGTCCGGGCCAAAAGGTTTCAACCAGAGCCTTCACCAAAGGCCGGGTCTTCGCATTCAAATTCCAAAGCGAAAAGGCATCCTGAGCCGTCAAAACATGAACGATCAGAGGATCTTCGAAAGGTCTTTGTTTATAGGCAAAAACGGCCTCAAGTGCGGCATCCTGATCAATCGCCGCTCCCAGCCCATAGACAGTTTCTGTAGGCATTCCCACAAGTTGCGCATTATTCAGAGCGTGAGCCGCAGCCCGTATGGCCTCGGGTGTGGGCATGCAGATCTTGGGAAAGCCTGTCATAGCGTCGATCCTCGGTGTGTCCGCGTTCAAAGAACCCCAGAGATGCCACGACTGTAAAGAATTCACAAGAACGCGGTTGCGGATTTGCAATTTCCTGCCTTTCCTTTATTAAAGGATTGGCCAGGTTAGCCAAAAACCTGAATAATGATCGGGACACGGCGTCTAAAAAAAACGTAAATCAGCTTTTTTACTCAATTTTTTTGTGATTTTGCCGATACGTGTGCTATTCATTTGAGGAACTGAGGAGGAACGTATGCCTATCGGGACTATGGAAATGTTCATGATTGCTGGCGTAGTGGTCTTGCTATTCGGCACCAGCAAACTTCCTAAACTCGGCCAGAACCTGGGCGAGGGAATTCGTAACTTTAAGAAGTCCATGGCGGACGCAGAAAAAGATCAAGCTAAATTGCCTGAAAGCAAAAGCTGATTCTTTCTTCATCTGAAGCAAGCCGGCTTTCTGCCGGCTGCTCAGATCACTCCATCCCCACAAGCTGCCCATCCACCATACGAACTTTGATTTTCGCAAATTCATCCAATGTCGGATCATGTCCACGTCGATGATCAATGGACCGGCGTCTGATCCAGGCTGTTCCTGAGCTTCTGCAAGGCATCCACGGTCAGCTCATACTTGCAGCCGCAGAATTCGCAGGCGATTTCCGCTGTTTCCTTTTCCTCGATCATTTCATCCAGGGTGCCGGGCCCGAGCAGCATCAGGGAGCGCTCCACGCGATCGAGGCTGCAGCCGCACTGATAATGCGGTTTATATGGATGGATGACCTCTTCGAATTCAAAATGATCCAGATAGATGTCGATCAAATCTTCGGGCTTGGCGCCGTGCTGTAATTTTTTCGCCGTGGATTCCATCAGCGGCTGAAGGTTTTCCAGCTTCTGGATGGTTTCCTCGGTATAACCCGGCATCAGCTCGATGATGAAGCCGCCCGCGATCTCGACGCCTTTTTCCGCAGGACGCGCGGCCAGCGAGACGATCGCAGGGATCTGATGCGATTGATTCAAATAATAGGCGATGTCATCACCGATCTCGCCCGTATAAAGCTCAACTGTACCCCGCAAAGGCTCACGTTCGAAGGGCCGTGATTGAATCACATCCAGGCGACCCGAGCCGAGGCCGGCGCCGAGCTGCGTCACGCCCTCGGGAAGTTCCGCGTTGCGATTTTCACAGTAAACCTTGGCTCCGCCTTCATAATGCGCGGATGCGAAAATACTCTGAACCGGACCCTCGCCGATGAAATGAAGAGCCGTGCTGAGGCGCTCCTTCATCTGACTGGCCATCAGTATCGCGCCGGTGATGGCGCGAGCCATCAGGGTTTTGGCCAGGGGCGAGGCTTCAAAATAACGAAAAGCATCGTTCACTGTATCGGTGCTGATCACAGTCGCGATGCGGATGGTGCCGTCTTTGGAAAGGTACTTTTTGAGGTCCGCCATGCTGTTTTTCCCTGCATAAACGAATGAATTCTGCAGGGCTTTCTTATTTGAACTTCTGACGCTTGGCAAGCAGGATACCCATTCACGCCATCAAGGCAGGGTTACGGGTCGGATCTGGATATCACCATTGCGGGCTTCCTTGCCGCGAACGGTGAGGATCAGGGTGTATTCCCCCGATCCAGGCAGCTCCCATTCGGTGCTGGCGGCCCGACGGTTCTTGATTTCCCCGGCGCTTGCGTACCAGCCGATCTTGATATCTTCGTCCTCGGGAAACTGAAGCGTACTGGAAATGGTCAGCTTTTTATCGGTGACGGGGACATTCGCGGCCGGGCTGTCGATGCTGGAACCAAAGAGATTGTCCTTGGCCCCCGGAGAGTTCGCATCCCGATAAACCACGAAATCACCCGCCAGCGGCAGTTCACGCGTGCCGTCACTGACGATCAGAGTGTAGCGGAGGCGCACGAAGTCGACGCCAGGATATTGCGCCCAGTAATCAACCAGCTCGTCAGCGGTCGGCGTCGTCCCTACCGCTTCGATCGTCACATGCCGTAGACCGGGATAATCATGAGGATCGGCGGCCGCGATCGTCCAGTCGTTGAAGGGCACGGTTAACACCCGCGGTTCAACTTCTCCAGTCCTGAGCGTCAGCGGCGCAAGATCAGCAGGACCGATGAAATGAAACTGCAGCGTCACGCTCTGACCCAATACCGGCGGCTGCCACGCATCACCATTGAGCGGCTGCAGCGGAGCATCCGCACCGTCAGGAGGATTCACGAGCACAAGGATCGGTTTCAGCTTATCGGCCGTCTCGGGTCTTGTTTTAGGATCGGAGCAGCCCAGGAGCAGCGCGAGAAGTCCTATTAAAAAAGAGAAGTTTCGCATTAGAATTCTCCACTGATCTGGATGTAGGGAATGGGAGGCAGACTCGACATTTCCTCTTTTTCCGAATAATCGTAGTTATACTGAACGCTATCCACGCGGCGTCCCACGCTCAGATAGTCCACACCGAACTGATACTTGAGCTTATACGTATCATAAAGCGCATCATAGGTCGCGAAGATCGCGATGGAGTTCGAGGCAGGCGCACGGGCACTGTAAGGATTTTTCGTGTCATAGATCGGCTGGTACTTATCAAGGTTACTGTTATAGACGGAGCCCGACACCGGCGTGTAAGGGCTCTGCGTATTATACTTCAAGCGGGTGCCCAGGTCCCAGTAAGCGCTGATCTTATAGGAGCCGGCCAGATTCAAAATATGCGTCTGATCATACTCACTTGTGAACCAATCATCCTGATCGGATTTTCTTTCCTCCGAAACAGAATAGGTATAAGCCAGCCAGCCGAAGAACTTCTCGGTCAGATTCCTGCGAATAAAAGCTTCAAATCCATAGGTGCGGCGGCTGCCGGTGTCCTGGTAGTTTTCAGGGCCACCCGACACCACGAGGCGATAGGTTTTCTTATAGAAGGTTTGGAACTCCGACACCCAGCGGTCGGTCCAGCGCGTTTCCAACCCCAGGACATAGTGATTGGATTTTTCATAGCTGATGTCAGGATCGCCAAAATCATCATTGGTTTCCTGCGGCTCGGGTGCGATCGAATACTGGCCGGTTGCGGCCTTGATCGTGTTGCTGTCATCCAGGGGATAACGAAGTGCGAGACGCGGATCCACTCCCACGTCCTTGACAAAACCCGTTTTGAAAACGCGAACCCCGGGCGTATAAACCAGAGGCCCTGCCGCCAAATCCATGCTGGCCCAGGTTGCGAAACTGGAGAAGGAAAAGGTTGAATCGGCGGATATGCGCGGTGCATCTTCAGGATCATAGTAGGGATCGCTGGCAGGCGCCGGAGCCATGATGTCAAACGTCCCGACTGTATACTGCGGCGAGAAGCCGAGGTAAAGATTCCGTCCTTTATCCAGCCTCTTGGTGAACTCCGTCGGCATCTGTGCTTCACTGCTGCTGATGAGGATCTTGTCGTCACCGAAACCGATCTGAAAGCGGGAGTAGGAATACTGCGGCGTCGTCCGATAACGCCAGCCTTCGCCCATGTTGTGATCGCGTTCCCAGCCGATCACGGCGAAACCGTTTTTAAAGCTCACATCGACCTTGCCATCGGTATCGGAACTCGCATCGAAGGGGACGGAAAGAGTCAGACCATCCTGGCTTCCGATCACGGTCAATTTGTAGCTGGTGTTCTCGGTTTTCGTGAGATAACGGGCATAGGTATCCGCAAAAAGTGGAATGACCGTCACGTCGCTGTCTTTCGGCAGGACTTTCGGTAGAATCGCTTCCAAGGTGCTCTTGCGCACCGAAACCGCGATCGAGCTGTTTTCACTCAAAGGGCGCTCATGATAGATCCCCAGATAAAAGGGAACATTCACCACAAATTCCGTGCGCGGCTCGTCGGGAATTTTATCGGACGAGCGAAGAACGATAATGCCGCCCGTGGCATCACCATACTGAGCGCCGAATCCACCTGAATTAAAATCAACATCGGTCAGCTGCTGCGCGGGCACCACACTCAGATTCTGAACCTGATGGAAGATGCTGGGCACGACGATGTCATCGACATAGTAACGGCTGTCGTTGGGACCGGAGCCACGAATCACCACATCTGTTCGCCCGGGATTGCTCTGGACGCCAGGGAGCAGCTGGGTAATCTGAGCCGGATCACCACCCGGAGCGATGCGGGATGTTTCCTGGACGGTCACCGTTTTGCGTGATGTTTCCGGCCGTCTTTGACCTGTGATCACGACCTCGGTATCATCGGGCTTGCCGGGCGGCAAATATACGTTGTACTTCGACTGCCCACGGAGATCCTTAAAATCGACGAAGACAGCTTCGTAGCCTTGTCTTAAGACTTGAATCGAACCCTCGCGATCAGGCACAGTCAGCTCAAGGGTTCCGTCCGGTCCGGTCGTCAGAGTTTCCTGACCGATGCGAACCTCGGCACGCTTCAAAATTCGCCCGGAACCCTTGGCCATCACCTTCAGGATGACTTTGGCTGTTTGAGCCGCGGGGGGCGGTGGAGGCGCCTCGGTTTGGGACACGGCCTGGGACGCAGCCGCACAGCAGCACAGGAGTGTCATAGTCTGTAGTTTTTTTAAGCTGATCATCGACATGAGGACGCCTCATTGCTTTCCGTTATTATCGGATTACGATCACTTGAGGTATTATAGGGACGCGTCTGCTGCGGTCAAGTCAACACCGGGCATCCCATCTAAAGGATCGTGCATGGACATCTTGCGACAGTCAGGTCTTTCCCGCACCCTTCTCATCTGGGGTGCATCGTTGCTCATTCACCTTTCATTCCTGTCCGTCGTTCAATATATTCCGTCCTCAGAGCCGGTGAAGACCTATAAGAAGGTTTCGGTGAATGTGGTCGAAAAGCCTAAACCCGTGGAAGCTGCGCCACCTCCTGCTCCTGAACCCAAACCTACGGAAGCGCCCAAACCAAAGCCTGCGCCGCAGCCCAAGGCGACTCCGGCCCAGGCCAAACCTGTGGACAACACGCCCCCGCCCCAGCCGGTGATGGGTCTCAGCAAGGAATCCTTCGCGGAAGGCGGCAAAGGCAGCTTCAGCGCCCCGGCCGGCAACACGACCATGGTGCCGGATGAAGGCAAGCGCCTGTCCCCGGAAGAGATAAGGAAACTCGATCGCGATCTGAGCGCCGACGCGAGGCTCATAGATGGCAGTTTCAACAAGCCCGAATACACAGCGGAAGCCGAGGAAAATAGCCTGGAAGGGTCCTTTGTGATCGACGTCTATGTCGATACGCAAGGCAAGGTGGTCGATGCCGAGCTTAGGAAAAAAATCGGCTACGGCATGGATGAAAGAGTTTTGAATGCCGCGCGCAATGCCCGCTTTTCACCGCGCAAGAACCCCCTGGGGCAGCCGCTCGCAGGATGGACGGAACTGAAAATCAGACTGACCCTGGAATAAGCCCCGTGAATTTTCAAGTCCTATCGAGGGGCTGAGGCTCGAATTCGGCAGAACCTGATCTGGTCCCTTCGCCTTCATCCCAAACAAGGAAAACAAAAAAGCCTGAAGAACCCGTGATCAATCAGCCTCTTCATTATTTTTGGATCAGAGTCCGAAGATACGAGAAGGAGCCTGCATAGAGGAGGGACCACTATGCTTACGTTTGATCATCGGGATTTTACCAAGTCTGCCTTGTCTTTGGCTGGAGGGATGTTGGGAGTTACGCTCCTGGCCGCGTGGCGGTCGCAGGGGGACATTCCCACCATGAGTCTGACCTTGGGACTGCCGGTCGGTGTCCTCGCGTTCTGGGGAATTTATTCCTTACGTATGAAAAGGATGGCCCTGGAGCTTGGATTTGTGCGGGATCACCCGCGTGTCCGGGAGCATCCGCCTGGGAGCCGTGTGCGCGCGAGCTTCAAGCCCAAGCTTCTGCATCGCGGCTGTCACACGAGGCTCACGACGGATTCGGGCCGACCGCTGCCACGCTTTCGAAGCCGCTCACGGGCCGAGGCTTTGAACTGGGATAACCAGGATAGCCCGTCGGTTCGTGATCAATGGCACATGTAGAGACACACGAGAATGTAGAGAAACACGAGAAAAGACCTTTCAAGCCGTTTCCCGTTCAAGCGTTTTTTTTCCGTTATCAGCGCAGCTGACGGCGCATGAATTTCTTGATGAGCTGAGCGAATTGCAAAGGGGCCTCGACCTGAGGACCATGCCCGCGATCGGCGAGCAGGTAAAGGACCGACCCTGGAATCTGGCTGTGAATGAAATCCGCGGTGGCTGGCGGAAAGAACGTATCCTCGTCTCCCCACACGATCATGGTGGGCACTGCGATATGTTTCAAACGATGATTGAGAGTGAATTCATCGAGACGTGGATCATCCAGGGTGGACACCCCTTCCAGAAGATCAGACAGAACCTTGTTGTGCCACTTCGAATGTTTCTGGAACTCGCGATAGAGATGATTCCAAACGAAGGGCGGAATCACCGGCGGCGTGTGAAACACACGGTTTAAGAAGTAATCGAACTGAAGCTCGGAATGGATGGAAAAGATATTCCGCCCTTCCAGGAACTCCCTATAGATGGACGGCTGATCCCTCAGCACCACGCCGGCGCAATCGACCAGCGTGAGGGATTTGATTTTTTCCGGCATGACCAGCGCAAGATCCACGGCCACCGCACCACCGAGCGAGTTGCCGACCAGATGGAAATCCGTCCAGCCCGTGGATTCGATGAATTCCACCATCCACTTTTTATAGTTGGAAAGGTTATAGGTCTCGCCCTTGCGTTTGAAGCTGCGGCCGAAGCCTGGCAGATCGGGCACCATCACATCGAATTCATTCACCAGGAATTGGGCGGAGTTGTAGAAATTCTCCTTGGTATCCGCGAAGCCTGGCAGGAAGATCAATCTTTCCGCCCGCCCCTGCTCCGCGATCATGTATTCAATCTTGTGCTCGGCCCCATACCACTCCACGCGGGCTTTCAGAAATTTAAGACGCAGCTTCAGATACTGCTCATAGAAATCCTCGCCGAAGTTCTCCTTCCAGTGAGCTGGAATGCTTCGGACAATTTCCTCGCGCAAAGTCTGGGCCAGTTTCATCACATCTTCTCCGCTGGGATTACGAAGCCTGCTTCAAGCGTCGCAGCTGCTCTTCAATCGCTTCCACCATGTCCTTCACTTTGAAAGGCTTATCAATGATGCGATTGGGTCTATGATCGCTGCGGGTCAAATCATTCTCAAGACCCACGTAGTAACCACTGCAGAGAATCACGGGCATGGTGTTGCCCGAGGTCCGAATGCGGGCCAGGAGTTCGAGGCCATCGACGTTCGGCATGCGGATATCAGAGAGCACGAGGTCTACATGATTTTTTTGCAGAAGGGCGAATGCCTCCGCTCCGTCACCGGCTTCCAGAACATGGTATTTATAGTCTTCAAGCGACTGCTTATAGAATTCACGGATGGACTCATCATCCTCGACCAGAAGGATAACAGGTCCCTGGGGCGCGGCCTGCGACTGCGGCGCGATCGAGGTGGCCAGCGAGGCATTTGGCAAGGAGATGGTGATGCTCGCCCCTTTTTGCCAACCGCCATCGAGTTCAATCGTACCCTGGTGGAACTCCACGAACTTGCGCACGATCGCAAGGCCGAGGCCAATGCCTTCCTTGCTCTGCTTGGCTGTGCCGGTCTGCACGAAGGCCTCGAAAATTTTGGCCTCATCCTCTTTCCGAATGCCCTGGCCCTGATCGCGGACCTGGAACGCCAGATGCGCGCCATCGGCTTTCTGCGCGAGCCAGCTGCGGATAGAGACCTGACCACCCTGTGGAGAGAATTTTATCGCATTGATGATGACGTTTTCAATAACCTGGCGCATGCGATTGGGGTCCAGATTCACCTGAATATCCTGATCATGGGTGATCTGGAAGGTGATTTTCTTTTTCGCCGCGATGACCTGGAGATTCTGGATGCTTTCGTTCAAGAGGTCCGCGAAGCGCACGACGTGATACTCAAGACGGAAGCCATGTTCAAGACGCACGACATCCAGGATGTCATGAATCATCGACGAGGCCTGTTCTCCATTGCGCCGGATCCTTTCAACGAAGGACTTCTGATCCTGATTGAGCGACTTGGCGCTTTCTTCCGATAAAAGATAATCCGTGGAAAGCGCGATGACCGTGAGCGGCGCCCGCATATCGTGGGAGACAAGGCCCAGGTATTCATCCTTCCTGTCCCGATCTTCCCGCAGCTCTTCAATCTCTTTTTCCCGGCGTTCCACCAGCGCGGGCAGACGGGATCCGATACTGCTGAAGCGCAATTCGCCCACGAGTTTCGCGCCATCGGCAACCGCCACCGTGCGAAGGCCACGCTTCTTCATTTCGTTCAGAGTAGCCAGAAGCTCCGCCTGGGGACTGACCTGGAAAGGGGGCTGCGTGAGGATATCAGCCAGGGTTTTACGCTTACGCCCGTCCATGTGGGCGGCACTGAGATCGCGCAGGTCCAGGCAGCCACGAAGGGTCCCGTTCTTATCGACCACGACGCAGCTTTCCATCTGCTTTTGCAGAAGCTGCGTAAGGGCATCTTCAACTTTGATGTCGCACGCCATGGTCCATGTCTGGCCGTCCATGGCATCGCTCACCAGTAATTTTTCCCCGTTACTGCCTTCCATCGTGAACCTCGCCCTCGGCGCAATATGCGCGGATTCTTATGGATAAGCGGATCGGTTGAATTTGCAAAAACCTTACAGTTATTAAGAATCGGCCCAAAAAAAACGCAGCCCGGAGGGACGGGCTGCGCGTTTTAACTTACGGAATTTTAGAGGAAATCAGGGAAAATACTGGGCGCCGGACCTTTGGGTTTTATTCCCCCCAGCATAACCGCCCCAGACCAGGGCGCTGCTGCCCGTCCAAACGATGGACGAGAACGAGCGCGGCGGTGGCGTCACCGAACCCGGTAGTATGCGCCAGCGCAAGGTAAAGGGATTGAACGCATAGACTTCACCAAAGAACGTGGCCAGACGCTTGGATTGACCGCCGATCAGAAGGATCTCTTCGCCGTTCCAAACCACCTGATGGCCAAAGCGTTCGGTCATGAGCTCACTGCGATAGGTCGTCCAGCTGTTGGTGGCCGGATAATAAAGACCGCCGGTGGATGTCAGATCCGTGCTGGTGGCTGTTCCACCGCCACTGATGATGACCATGGCGTTCCCCGTCCACACCGCCTGATGACCCGCGCGGGCCGAGGGTGCGCCCTGAGCTTTGTCCGCTATGGTCTTCCAGCTGTCGGTCGCCGGGTTATAGATAGCGCCGTAATCCGTGACGACATTGTTTCCGGAATAACCACCCCAGACGATCATGCTGCTGCCAGTCCACACTGCGGAATGACCCTGCTGCGTGCGCGGAGCGCCGGCACCGATGCTCATCTTCGCCCAGGTGCGCGTTGCGGGATCGAAGGTCGCGCCTAGTGCGTAGTTGCTGCTGTCATATCCGCCCCAAACGATGACCTTGTCACCTGTCCACACCGATGTCTGCACAGGATAGGTCGTGACCAAGGGCTGCGCGGGCTTCCAGAAATCCGGAGCGGCCACCTGAGTCCAAACTTTGGTGCTTGGGTTATAAAGAGCGCCATTGAAAGTCCAGGTCGTCGTCTGACCGCTGCTGTTATAGCCGCCCCAGATGAAGACTTCGCTGCCGGTCCAGATCGCGTTCGCCTGTCCACGCGCCGTGAACCAGGCGGGAGGATTCAGGTCGGTCCACTCTCCCGTCGCGGGATTGTAGGAATAAGCGGTGTCGAGATAAGCCGGGATTTCATCACGGAAACCGCCGACCACGATCATGCTTTCACCTGTCCACACAGATGTGTGTTTCTGCATGCTGGGGGGTGCATTGGTCAGGCCCAAAGGAAGCGAATCCATAAGACCGCTCTGCCAGGCGTCCATGATTCCGATGGCGATCAGGTCCGCCGTGGTTTCATCCGCATTGAAATGATGCGTGGCTTCATGAATCAGAAGCTGAGCGATCTGCATGAAGTTCAAAGGCGCGCTCGCCCCGGAACGGCAGGTCGGATACGACAGCTGAATAGGATTCGCCGTCGGGATCTTGCCCTCGGCTCCGGGTGGAACCGTGAACGCGCAGGAAGGTTTTTCCTCGTTCACCCACACGTGTTCGGACTGCAGAATATCCGCGGCCAGAAATTTTTGATTCTTCAGGATCCATTCGCGGATGTTAGCCGCTTGAATTCGCGACAGGGAATTGGGATTGATGCGCAGTACGATATTCGCCGCGTACTCGCGAGCACGAGCAAAATTGATCCGAAGCCAGTCGCCACCATTGCCAACACCCCAGTGGCCAAGCTTGCCACCCGGTGTGACCATGGGCAGGTCCGGTTCGATGCCAACAGTGACAGGGATGTCCTTGTCGAAATTGTACTGTGGCAATGGTTTCAGGTTCTTCAGCTGGGCATGCGCCGCCATCGGGCTTAAACCGATTAAAAGCGCGGCTATTCGAAGCCTTTTCATACCGTTCCCTCCTCCACAATCTTAAAGAGTTGCATGGATATGCAGTAGAGCAATTCCCTGGGCTGTTCGCCCTGAAACTGAGCGCAGAAACGACGTTGAAAATCCTGGATGGCCTCGAAAGCCGCGGGAAGATCAGCGCGATCCACAGTCAGAAAATGTGTCGAAAACAAGCGTTCCTGGACGGGTTGCACAGCCATGGCCTGAATGGCTTTTTCCAGAACCTGGCGGTGGAACTTTCGAATACTGCCCGAGGGAACACCCCCTGGCACCCAACCGTCCTCTTGAATAGCAACGTATTGATCGCCTTCTTTTTTCAAAAGACCCACCCGAATCAGACGATCAACCGCCAATTCGATTTGGATCAGGGGGATCCCAAGGCGTCTGGCGATCCACTTGGTATCGTGCCGGAAGTCCTTGCACTTCATGAGTTCCAGTATTCCGAGGTGATACCAGTCAGAAATAATCTTAAAGGCATCGAGTTGCAACTGAAACCGACTATCCCGCTCCTTTTCAAAGTCCACCTTGAGTAAGCGCAGCTTGGCTTCTTCGCGCTCCTTAACACTTCTGGCGTGCTTGATGGACACTAAGTCACAAAAGTACTGGGTTTCCCTTTCGTCGAATCCCAGAACACCCGCTATTTTTTGCGCGGCTCCTCGCGAAAGACCCTGCTTCCGATTCAAAATCTCGCTCAGTCGTGACGGCGACAGTTTCAGATCACGAGCGAAGGCACGCAGCGAATATCGTGGATTTTGATCGCAGCGGTTCGTCAGTTCCTTCTGCAGGATCAGACGATAGTCTGTAGCTCTTGCTTCCATAGAATGATGACTCCCTCATCTTGTTCTTAACGCACACAGAACACTTATGTCCAGCGGGAGGGAACAAAGTGTTCTGTAAACTTTTGCGCGAACAGAAAGAGTCCAATTGGCGGATTGAACCTCATCGAAAATAATTACCAACCTGAAAGAAGTGACGGGGTAAGGAAATCATAAAAGAGGCACGACGCATTCCGTAATGAACGGCCGCAAGCTGCCGGGACTGCTGACAGAAAGGCTGAGCCTTGAAAAGTGCCGAAGGGATTTTCGTGAAGAATAGAATTCCGGCCGAAGAGGTTCTTGTCATGAGTAGTTTACCTAGTTTCGCTGATGCGACGAAACCCTCAGTCCATGATGCTGCCCAGGAGATGCTCCGCCGCGAAATCGACGAAATCGTCCAAATTTCACTGACGCTGTCGAAGTCTCTTGGCTTCTTGAAAAGCCGCCTGAAAACGCCTTTTCCAAAAACCTGCTCCAAATGCGGATTCGTGTACCAGGCCTTCGAAGATTTTTTTTACGGCACGGAAGAAATAGCGCGAGGAACGGTGAGCTATCCCATCCTCGGCAACGACTTTTATCTGCATCGGAATTGCAAGCCACCTTGCGAAACCACACTGGTCGTGGTCTTTGTCGATCGACGCGATGAATCCATTCCAGGCGTGCGTCGCCGTCAGCTTTTTGAAACCTGCATCGAGCGCCTGCAGTCTGCCTTTCATGTGGATGAGACAAATGCGCGGGATATTCTCTTGACGCTGCTCGCCAATCAACTGACTTTGCGTTCGCAGGGAGAAGCCGCAGGCTTTCGCTGAATTTCCGCAACCGTGATCCAGAACCATCTGCATAAAACTTCTGTATTCCTTGTGTTTTGGATCCCGCACTGCTAGCATCTTCAGCGCGAGACTTTATTGCTGAAGAGAGCACGAGCACCATGCGAATTACAGCGGACACCTTACTCAGCATGACGGAAAAAAGTTTCGTGCGAGAATATCTCTGGACACCAGAGCAGCAACTAGCGTTTATGACCGCACGCGACCATGGCGTCCGCTATATGGACGGCTCGTCATCCTTGACGGAAGATCCCCGAATACCCATCGATTTTCACGCTGAACTTGATCAGGGCGGCGGCAGCTTTGTTGCGGCTAAAAGCGGCATCTACGGTCTGGCTCCCCAGGCTTTGACCCTGTATTCGTGGAACAAAGACGGCACGCGCTTTCGTCCGGTTCGGGCGCAGGAACTTGTGCTCTGGCAAACAGGCTACGATCGCAAGATCGTGCTGGCCCGCATTCCGCCGTCCCTCGGTCTGCAGATTGATCCACGCGAGCGCTGGCTGTCGTGGATCAGCGAACATGGTCACGAAGAGGAACTCGAAATCTTCTCGCGCCTGCGTCAGGATCGCGAGGTTCGCAGTGTTCTGCGAGTGCCTGGCTTTCTCCGCAACGTGCGCTGGCATCCTGACAAGGCCATGATGCTCTATATCTCCTGGCCCTTGAACGACGTGCCTTGGGAGTCCGCAACGCTCTATCTTGCGGACTACGACATGCAGGACTTGCGTCCCGTTCCGCGGGTCGGCCGCCCCCTGCAACCACCACAGCTTGGCACGGTACCCATGAGCTGTTCGGAAGCGGCCTTCAGTCCCTGCGGGCGTTATGTGATCGCGCTTCTGCGAACCGGCGAATGGTATCAATTCTGGTCCTATGACATCGCGAAGCAAAAGTGGCACCAGCTGAGCCACGCGCAATCCGAACACGCCAAGCCCCCGCGCGGCGCCGAGCAACCCCAATTCGCCCTGCATCCTCATCGGCCTCTGGTCCTTGGGATTTCGGCGGATAAAGGCAGTTCGCACTTTGTTCATTATCACTATGCGCAGGATGATTATCCGCAGCGCTGGAAGGCTCCGCGCACCCGCGACAGCTGGCTCGATCAACCACGCTTTTCGCCGGATGGTCGTCATCTGTCGGTGATCAGCGCGTCGAGTCAAAGTCTGCCTGGGCTTCGTTCATGGCAGTACGATGTCGATACCTGGTATGAAGCCAATCGCGTGCGCCTCAAGCAGCCTTATCGCACGCAATCGCAATCACCACTGCGCGTGAGCTGGCCGAGTCTGGACGGCGAAACCGTGCACGGACTCCTTTATCAACCGAAGGATGTGAGTGGGCCTTTGCCGCTGATCATCGCGGTGCACGGGGGGCCTGTTGAACAGGTGAGCGCGGGCTGGCCAGCGAAAGCGAAATTTTTCACGCAGCTCGGCTTTGCGTTCCTTTATGTCAACTATCGCGGCAGCTGGGGATATGGCTCAAGCTATCAAAGGGCTCTGGCCGGACGCTGGGGACAGATTGATGCGGAAGACGTGGCCTCTGCGGTCAAATCCCTCGCGGAACAGGGCTTCATTGATCCCACGCGCGTGGGGCTTTGGGGTGGGGCCGCCGGTGGCATGACTGTCCTGAACATTCTGATTCGCTTCCCCCGCCTGATTCGTTCGGCGGTTGCGGTTTATCCTTTTCTGGATTTGCCGGATATTCTGCAGCGCTGTTCACCGCTCAAACGCGCTGAATTCAAATGGGCGCTCGGCGACTGCACGCGTGACGAGATGCTGGCGCGATCGCCCCTTCTCAGGGCGGGCCGCATCAAGACGCCCTTGGCTCTTTTCCATGGCGCCCAGGATAAACTGGTGCCTGTGGAGCAGATGCAGCAGCTGCAGAACCTCTTGGAAAAACAGGGCACCGCGGTGCAGCTGAAAATTTACGAACATGAAGGTCATGGCTGGAAGCACGAAACCACCCGCTATGATTATGCGCGGCGCGTCACGGACTTTTTTGTGAAGAGTCTGATGGAAAGCGATTCCCGCTCCATCGCCCTGCAATATGGTCAGCGCGAACAACCCTATCAATCCATTTAAGGACGGCCTTTTTGGGCGAGAAAGAGCGGGAAGAGATCGACTATAGTCACGAGGTGCGGCTGATTCAGTCCCGCACCGGCCGCTATGCGATGATCGGTCTTGCCATGTTTTTTCTGCTGCTCGGGTTCATCGGCGTTTTCACTCCGATCATGCCGACGATGCCTTTCGTGCTTTTATCAGCCGTCTGCTTCGCCCGCAGTTCTCCCCGCTTTTACAACTGGCTCATGAATCACCAGTGGTTCGGTCCTTCGCTCAGGGATTGGAAGACCACCGGCGGCATTCGTCGGAAAAATAAAATACTGGCCATCAGTCTTCTCGGTTTCTCCATGACGCCCACCGTGGTCTTCATCATTCCCATCATGGGCGTCAAGATTCTGATGACGGTCATCGGCCTTTGCGTGGCCGCCTTCATTGCCACCCGTCCGGATCCGGATCGGGTGAACGGTCAGCCTCTGGACCCTTGAACGTTTACGGCTTCGCCTCGTAATTCACCTTCAATTCAAGCCCGGCAGTGACAGCGACCTTGGCGCTCAAGGTGACAAGTCGTGTGGCGGCATCGTAAACCCAGGCATCCTGCGACAAAACCTTGCCGCCTAGAGTGACGAGGAGTTTATCCGGATTCAAGGGCTCCCGCGATAAGAGAATGGACTGGCTGCGCTTCAGAACGTCCTTGGTAAAGCGATCTATGATCATGCTCCAGTCCGGGGAACAGATATCGAGGATGCTGCCGCCCGTCTGCGCGGCCAGCGTTATATATTCCTGCCCCACGGCTGCAATTTGACAAAGCCCTGCAGCCTGCATGGACGTTGGCGTTCCAATCACTCCACTGACTGTGGCCTTCCATTTATTCATGGGGTCAAAGTCCTTGGCCGTATTTCCGCCCATGGTATTTGCAGCGCCCTGACCGTTGATTCCATTGTCATCGGATATCACGAGGACTTCGAGTTTCGCCTCGGGACGAAAGGCGAGCGGCGGATTCATCACCATGCCTTTGACGTTTTGATAGCGTGCGGCATAGGCCCCGGAAAGGGTCTGGCTCACATGCCCGAGCGCATCATGACTGCCGATCTCCTGAACGATCAGAGCAACCTTGCCGGCGTCCACGTCCGGTGGGAAGCTGAAGACGGGTCCGGTCACGGGGGCCTCGTCATCATCCTCCTCACGGCCCGCGATCAGATGGATGCGGGGGTCGAGACTGCCTTTTTGCAATGCGAGGATCAGCTTGTTCAGATTCACCGATACCGCAGCGCGCTCCTCATCCATACTGCCGCTCGAATCCAGGGCAATGACGAGGTCCACATTTTTGGAAATCGTGATGGTATCGGTCACAGCATTGGGACCGGATGCGGCTGCATCGACGGCACCATTCACGTCACCCGATCCGCCGTCAGTGCTCGATTTTCCGCGAAAGCCGGACTTATTGCAGGCGCCTAATGCGAGGCAAAATACCAGGCAAAGCGTTAACTTGGAAGAGTTCATACACCCCTCAATCGCAGTAGAGTTGAAGCGTTATCGGCATTTTTTACAAAAAATTTAGTTTATTTTTGCATAGCTCGGGGGATGAAAAAGCCCGCGAGGTTCCGCGGGCTTGAGGATTTGTCAGGCGTTTTCCTGGATCCAATCCAGCACATCATCGTGATGCGTTTTGGTATTCACCTTCGGCATCACGTGCAGGATCTTGCCATCCTTGCCAATGATGAAGGTGGAGCGGATCACGCCCATGTATTCCTTCCCATAATTCTTTTTCAGGCCCCAGGCCCCATAGGCCTCGGCCACGGCATGATCAGGATCAGAGAGAAGGTCGAAGTTGAGCTTTTCCTTGACGCGAAACTTATCCAGCTTGTCGGGTGTATCCGGGCTGACGCCCAGCACCGCGATGCCTTTGCTGCTGAATCTGCGCTTGCTGTCCCGAATACCGCAGGCCTGGGTCGTGCAGCCCGGCGTCATGGCTTTGGGATAGAAATAAAGCACCACGATCTTATCGCCCTTGTAATCTTTCAGACTGATGGTGTCTCCATCCTGATTCTGGAGCGAAAAAGCGGGGGCTTTGGTTCCGACTTCTAGGAAACTGCTCATCCAACATCCTTTCCTGTGTTAACTGCCTGCGACGCTGAGTCCACCAAAACGGATCTCGGGACTGAAGAAACTCCACGACGAGCTGGGTTCCACCTTGTCACCGACGGCCTGGATCTGCTGCAGGATTTCATAGAAGTTACCCGAGAGCGTCACATCCTTCACGTACTGCTCGGTTTTGCCTCCCCGCATCAGAAGACCTTCCACCGCAAGGGAGAAATAACCCGAGATGGCGTTGGTTCCCGAATGAAGGCCTTTCAGGGAAATCACCTTAAGGACGGTGCCGCCGTAAAGGTCTTTGACTCCCGTGCGACCGGGATCGAGGACCAGCTGCGTGCTGCTCGTGCCGAGCGATCCACGGGGACCGCGGGCCCCATGTCCGGTGTTCGGCTTTTTGAAATAGCGGGCGGTGGCGCTGTTGTGGAACATGCTCTTCATCACGCCCTTTTCCACCAGCACGAGGTCTTTGCGAATCACGCCTTCATCATCGAAGCCGCTATAAGAAAAACCATCCTTATACTGAGGACAGTCGCGAATCGTGATCTCACTTGAGGCAATGCTCTGCCCCAGCTTTTCACGGTAATAGGCGGTGCCCTCCATCGCGGCCTTGGCGGAAAAGGCCCCCAGGAATGCCCCCATGAGGCTCTGCCATTCATCAATATCGAAGATCACATCATAGCGCCCGGTAGGGACGGCTTTCGCGCTCAAAAGGTTCAGGGCTGTTTCCGCGCTCTGCTTCACGCAGTAGACGGGATCCAGTCCTTGGAACGTGCGACTGACGCTGGAACCCGAATACATCGACTGCGTCGAGCCTTCGCTGGCCAGAGCCGAGGTGTAGCAGGAAAAACTGCGCTCCTTCTGATAGCAAAAGGTCCCGAGGTGATTCGCATAGAAATGCTCGCCCTCACCATCGGCATAGCCGTTATACGGCGCATTGCGTATGCGTTGGTCCCGCGTCAGGACTTCATTTTCGAGGCGCAGGGCCAGGTCGACTTTTTCCTTCACCGAGGCATCATCGGGTTGATTCATGCCCGGCTGGATTTCAATCAGGTCCTTGGGATTTTTCTGTTCGATCGCCTGGTAGGGATCGGGGCTCGAATAACGCGAGGTTTCAAGAGCCTGCTTGACGAGCAGCCTCAGGGCCGGGTCTTCCAGGGATTCACTGGCGGCGATTCCCGCCCTTTGATCCTGCAGCACGCGAATGCCGATGACCTGGGTGCTTGTCACCTTGGATTTATCGATGCGCCCCTGCTGGGCATTCAAAGAGAAGGATTTACCGCGTTCCAGGATCACATCACACTGCTGCACACCCAGATCGCGGGCCATGTCGAGGACTTTGAAACAAATGTCTCGTCCTTGTTTCCATTCCATCAGGCTTCCCCTCCCACCAGAATTTCGTCCACCTTCAAAGCTGGCTGTCCCACGGTCACGGGAATGGAGCCGCTCACCGATCCGCACATGCCTGGAGACAGCTCCAGGTTCTGACCGACCATGGAAATTTTTCTCAAGACCTCGGGGCCTGAACCGATCAGAGTCGCACCCCGGACAGGTCTATCAATCTTGCCGTCTTTGATCAGATATGCTTCCTCGACTGCAAAGTTGAAATCACCCGTGCCCGGCGTCACGCTTCCGCCGCCCATGACTTTGGCGAAAAGGCCTTCTTTCACAGTGGACAGCATCGCTTCCACGGAATGCGGACCGGCTTCGATATAGGTGTTCCGCATGCGCGAGGCCGGTGCGAATTTATAGGACTGACGCCGGCCGGACCCGGTGCGGGCATAGCCTGTTTTCATGTGACCCAGTCGATCCACCAGGAAGGATTCCAGGCGACCATTGCGAATCAGCTGGGTTTTCTGCGTGGGCATGCCTTCATCATCCATGTTGATGGAACCCCAAAGACCTGGGATGGTTCCATCATCCACGGCGCTGACGGCTTCATGTGCGATCATCTCGCCCATCTTGTCGTGAAAGACCGAGGCTTTTTTCTCGACCGAAGTCGTTTCCAGAAGATGGCCGCAGGCCTCATGAAAAATCACGCCGCCAAAGCCATTATCAATAATGACCGGCATTTTTCCCGCGGGACAGGGATCGGCATGCAGAACGGTCAAAGCCCTTTTCACGAGCAAATCCGCCATTTCCTGGGGGTCCAGATCGCGGGTCAATTCCCAGCCGCGCGCGCCGCCAGGACCGTGGAAGGCGCGGGCTTGCTTGCTGCCATCGGCCGCGATCGCCGTCAGGGGCAGTCGCGTGTAGTGCCTTTGATCTTCCATCGCGAGGCCTTCCGAATCAAAGACCTGCACGGTTTGCCATTTTTGAAGGCTGCCGATATCCATCTGCACGATCTTCGGATTTTTGCGGGCGTATTCATCCACCTTCAGAAGATAGGCGATCTTCTCTTCATACGCCGCGTCACGATCCAGACCGCGTTGGGCGGGCTGCCGATCGGCGGAACGCTGCACTTTAAGATTGCGGGCTTTGCCCTGCCCCGGTTTTCGATCAAGGCCGCAGATGAGCGCCACAATCCGCAGCAGCTCCTCGCGCTCGGCGATGTTGGTGTAGCCATAAACGGATTTATCGCCGAACAGCGCGCGAATACCGATGCCGAAATCAGTTCCGGTTTTTATATCTTTGACTTTTTGATCTTTGATGGCGATGACGCTGTGGACCGTTTGCTCGACATAAACGTCGACGAAATCAGCACCAAAAGAAAGCCCCTCTTGAATCAATTCCTGAGCTATCTGAACATCTAACATAGTTTGGCTTTACTCCATCGTGAGTGGCACAATGAGACTGAGCACTCTTCAGCCCTGAGTTTAACCAGTCCGGGCGCTTTTGGCCACAGTCATTAAGTCGCAACGAAAAATGCGGACAGACCCGTGCCTTTGCACGGTTGCAGAGGCCCGGGGCCTTGCGTTCGTGCTGGCTCGCTCTGACGTCCCAGCCCCGATGTACGACAAAATCTTTTCAATGGCATCCATGGGCGCTATCATGGCACTTATGACATTCGCAATGTTGATAGTAAAAAAGAGTTTCTTGAAGGACGGACAGGAGATGTATTCGGAGTCGCGCAAGCGGATCTGAAGAAGTTCCTCAAGACCTTATAGGAAGATGGTGATACAGGGCTTTCGCCGCAGCGAGAGCCCTGTTGTTTTTTATTTCAACCGCGACAGCCGCGAATCACACCGAAGGTCCAGTCATCGGCGGCTTCGTTGAACTCATCACCGCAGTTCCGATCCGAAGCACCACCGCTTGCCGAGTTGCGGTACGAGCAGGCGTCATGATCCATGCAGTCCTTGGTCCATGATGAAGGCAGCCAGCCGCCGCAGTCCGATCCGCAGCGTCCCATGCAGCCGTATCCGCTGGGCCAGTTGGTACCGACCAGAATATTCTCGCTGACGTAACCGGCGGCCTGCGTACTCCACTCCGCTTTCACGGTCGTGTTTTTCTTGATGCAGGTGATGCCGTCATTGGTCAAAGAAAGACCTCTGTTATAGCGCTCGCTTTCGAAGGTGTAGTTGGCAGGAGCATACGACAGGTAATCGAGGATCTTATATGTGATCTGATCATCCGCAGGCGAGGCCTCGCTCAGCTGATTGGCTTGCGCGAAAGCGTCCGCAGCTTTTTTCAGGGCTGCCTTGTCCTCATCGTTCAGCGTTGCCCCGTGACTATCGAAGGTCTTGTAACCGTCATCGCCGTAGCTGATGTCGATGGTCTTGTCTCCAACGTTGACGGTCAGATCGCGCTGATCCGATGACTCAGCCTCGCGCGAAATTGTAACGCCGCTATCACCCAGGACCTTCGCCTTGTTTTGATCGGCCGTATTTTGCGGGGAATTTTTGGGAATGCCGCAGGCTGCCAACAGAAGGACTGGAATAGCCAAATAAAACTTAGTCATGAACTTTCCCTTCAGAGAAGTGATCTTCAGGTTTGAACACTTATCGGGAAGGGAGCGGCCGAAGCTGAAAGGGTGGTTTGCCGTGACCTGTAGCCTTGAAGGACCACAGGCCTATTCGGGAACGTGACAGGGTGTAAAACTCATAAGGGGGATCCGTACTCGGGCTCCCGCAGTCACTGGATCGCGGCGCCGGTCACAGACCAGTACTTATCACCTTGGAAAACAAGCACATCGCCGCTGACTTCCTTCTTTCCTGAATCCACGCGCATCGCGAGCTGCGTGTAGTCTTCATGTCCGGTGAGGGGAACCTTGGCCCGCGACCAGGCGAGGCTGAGGCCAGACATTTCCAGCAGCGCGACCGTTTCCTTGCCCGCGAACCAATAGCCGCCCGATTCCGTTTCCCCGGCCGCGATGATGCCTCCTTCCAAGGAAACCGGCAGAGCGCTACTGAATTGGCTCACGGAAGGGGTACCGTTGCGAATCGCCAGAATCGCGATGTTGGTATCAAGATGAAGAATGATGGTGTCGACCGCAGCATAAAGAACCCGAGCCTTCGTCCAGTCGCCTTTGATGCTCGAGGTGTTGAAGTTTTCCACCGGGACCGTACCGCCGGCAGCTTCACCGGCCTTCCTGCGCCCCAGGGTCTGGGGGCCCACGAGCCAGAATTTGCCATCGGGCAGGGTGAAAAGGCTGTAACCCGAAGGCTGAACGATCGCGGCATCCATCTGGGCCGGCGGCGCGTCGGCGGCCGCATTATAGAGCCAGGATTTGCCATCTTTACCAAAGAGCACGATCTGGGTCGTGGAGACCTTGTTCACCAGATTGATATTGGCTTTGAATTCAGGCGTCAGGCCCGCATTGTTTTTGGCCTCGGTCAGGTTCGGCCCAACGTAATCGGTTGGCTTCCCGCTATCGGTTTTCACATCACCATCGCTCTGATCCGGTGAAGCCGGCAAAGGAATGGAAGCCGCGACTTCCCCTCGACGGTTGACCGCCTCTTCCGAGCAAGCAAACGTCAATGAAAGCAGAGCCATAGCTGCAGATTTCGTCCATAAGCTTGTCAAGGCCCAGTCTCCCATCCTAATCGCATGGATTCTTATCCCTATCTTTTCGACATTTTCTAAGAGTTTCTTAACGAAAAAAACCACGGTCTTCGAAGTGAGAAAAATTTTCCTAAGTCAGATTCTTGCCGTAAAATAAGGGTTGATCCAATGTCACCCTTTAACGCCCCACAATAACTGGCTTCAAGAAGCTTGGATAAAGTCATGTCCATAAGCTTCCGATACTTTATTGAGCCCTTCCTCGAGGAGTCCCAATTGATGCGCCGTTACCTGACCCACATTCTGCTGCTCGCAACAACCCTTGCAACACCGGGTAACTCATCGAAAGTTTTCGCCGATTCAGGATATGACCAAACCCTGAAGAAGGCCCTTAATACCCTGAAGGAACAGCAGCAGGAAAAATCCCGTAACGCCCTGAATGCCCTGGCGGAACAGGTTCAGAGCGATATGGAGCCGGCCAAGCGCCTGCAGGCCGCGATCATGCTGGCCGCATTTTACTGGGACAGCAACTACCGGCTTTCGCGTACTTACCTCGGCATCGCGGAATCATTACGGAATCCCACCGTTCCCGAACTGAGCCGCTTCGATGCGGAAATCGACCACATGAAGGTTCGTTTCCGCCATGCGGCGCTTTTGGATTTGGATACCAAGCGCGAGCTGGAAAATCAGCTGAAAGCGAATCCTCCCGAGCCGCTGCGCCTTTCCCTTGTGGAAATGCTGCTCGACACGGATGATGCCCTGAAACTGAACGCGGACTTCATTGCGGCCTATAAGCGATACTACACGGGCTATCCGCGCACGGTGCGCCGTGATCGTTTCCTGCGTAAAGCGGCTGACATTTACTATGCTCAGGGCGAGCATGCTGCTTACTTTCATCAGCTCGAAGGTCTTTTGGACCAATATCCAATCAGCGAAGAAGCGAAGGCCAGCCTGGATCGCCTGATTGAACATGCCCAGGGTAAAAAGCAGCCGTCGTATGCCTTCACCTTCCCCCTTCTGAAGAAGGTCTATCGCAATTCGTCGGCGGAGCCCGAGCAGCAAAAACGCATCCTGAGCCTGGTCGCGACCCCGATGCGTCGCACGGCCAAGGATCAGCCTCAAAAACTGGAAATCATCGATCAGATTCGCCTTTATGCCTATCTTCAACTCTACGATGAAGCTTTGACCCTGGCGCAGGCCGGTCTGAGCCAGCCGAACATCCCCCAAAAACTGCGGGATGAACTGACCAACTGGAACGCCTTCATCCTTTCTGAAAAGGGCGATCACCAGACGGCTCTGACCCGTTTCCCCACGCTCAACAAAAATGCGAGCGCGATCGAAGTCCTCTTCCAGGAATCCCAGGCCAAAAGCCTGATGAGTTCGCGGCAGTTTCCGCAGGCGGCCCAGATCTATAGCCAGCTGATGAAGCGCAAGGATCATCCGCGCTACCGCTGGTATTACTTCTGGAACTCCCTGGCCGGTGGCAACCTCGATACCGCACGTCGTTTCATGAGCAGCAAAGGCGAGCAGGTTTTCAATGAAACGGAATTCCGTCGCGACGCCTCCCTTTACTGGCGTGGACGCGCGGCCATCAGCGGCGGTCAGCTGGAAGAAGCGCAGCAGCTCTTTAAGAATCTGACTGAACGTCAGCAGCCCGGGTATTACGGAATGCTGGCCAAGAGCGCGCTGGCGCAAGGCCGTAAACTGGCGGAAAAAAATAAGGCCGCTGTGGCCGATTCTGAAGAAGAAGCCGCGCCGCTGAATGATGAGAGCGTGTCGCCCAAGGCCTTGCTTGCGGCATTCAAGCCGATGGATCGCCTGGATTCGCAGGATATCAAAGCCGCGGTCACCGTTCCGGCCAGTGGCGCGAAGAACGAATCCATTCCCTTTGCCAATTATGTTTATGAGATTGCCAAAGTCACGGCGATGGATCCCTATCTGATCCTGAGCATCATCAAATCGGAAAGCGCCTTCAATTCGCGGGCTCTTTCCACCGCCGGAGCCCAGGGCCTCATGCAGCTGATGCCCTATACCGCCGTGCGCCTCGCCCGACTGCTCGATGACCAGGATTTCCGCCTGGATCAGCTGCAGGCGGCCGATACCAATCTTCTTTATGGCAGCCTCTACCTGGCCCTGCTTCTGAACTACTATAATGGTCACGAAGTGCCTGCTGTCGCCGCGTATAACGCAGGACCCCAGGTGGTCAACAAGTGGCTGCGCGAATGCCAGAACTGTCCAGTCGATGCCTTTGTGGAATTCATTCCCTACGCGGAGACCAGAAATTACGTCAAAAAAGTACTGAACACCTACAGCAGCTACTATCAGGCCGAGCCGCAGAGCGAGCCCAATTACCTGTATAAAGAGCTGCCCACTGAGTTCCCGGACACGCAAATCTTTTGATTTTCAAGTCAGGCGCGGCGCTGTTATCCTCGTAAGAATTCCGACGTCACGAGGATCTTTGACATGCGCCGTGTCCCGCTCTTCTTTTTGCTTCTTTTCGCCTCTATTCTGGTTGGTTTCCTGACCTGGCGGCTCCGCGCTCCCCTTCGCCAAGAAAATCCCATAGTCTTGAAAGAACCCGGCGCCGACGTGATGGAGTTCATCTTCTTTGGTGACAATGGCAGCGGGCTGCCCGCGCAGTTCAAACTCGCCGAGGCCCTGGAGCGTTACTGCCTGACTCATCCCATACGAGCTGTGTTCATGTTAGGGGACAACTTCTATCCGGTGGGCGTGCAATCGGTCGATGATCCCCAGTGGCAAACCAAATTCCACGACGCCTATGGAACGCCATGCCTGAGCCAGCTTCCTTTTTATCCCATCCTCGGCAATCACGACTATAAAGGCCATCCTGCCGCGCAAATCGCCTATACGGCCAAGCAAAAACAATGGCGCATGCCCCATCGCTTCTACAGCGTGCAATTTGGTGATTTGGCAAAAATAATTGCGCTCGATACCAACGTCGCCGATATCTGTGGCTTCTCGGAGCACTGCGTTCTGGATTTTTTGCGTACATCTTTGCAGGATTCCAGCATCCCCTTCCGCATCGTGATCGGTCATCATCCGATCCTGAGTTCCAGCGGAAAGTACGGCACCACAATCCTTGGACGGATTTTGCGATCCTTCATGTGCAAAACGGGGGCCATTTACATCGCGGGACATTCCCATCATCTTGAGCATCGCCAGGACGCGGATTGTGCGCTGGAACTGTTTATCGCCGGTGGCGGCGGCGCATCGCTCTATGAAGTCAGAAAAGATGATCCCGGGACGCGTTTCGTGCAATCGAACCATGGATTCCTGAGCGTCAAGGTCAGCAAGGCCGGTAGCGCATTCACCTTCTTCGATAGTGATCTGAAGCAGCTGTACTCGTTTCCCGACCGCTAAATTTATTCAATAAGCGCAAAACACTTGCCTCGCCCGTTCAATCAGGCTACCTTCAGGGAAAATTATCACTCTCTGCTAGTTTTGGAGGAAGTTCTCAATGAACCGTTCCGAGCTGATTGACGCCATGGCGAAGCAAACTGGAGCTACAAAAGCTGATACAGACCGCTTTCTGAATGCCTTCACTTCGATTGTTGAAAAAAACATTAAGAGAAAAGAAGGTGTGAAACTGGTCGGCTTCGGCACGTTCTCGATCTCGAAGCGCAAAGCCCGTCTGGGCCGCAATCCACAGTCGGGCGAAGAGATTCAGATTCCCGCCCGCACGGTTCCCGTTTTCCGTCCAGGCGCCTTGCTCAAGCAAGCCGTCAACACAGCGAAATGAGCCAGATCTAAGCGTTCCCGCCCATTCGCGGGAACGCATAGCCTTTAGCAGCCGCCGAGATTTTCTTCCTGATGGAAGTCCTGCATCCCGGTATAGACGTCTGTTTTCAAAAACTCGCGTTCCACCGGCAGCTGATCCTCCAGCACATCCTTGAACCAGACGCGTTTCTCATTATCCCAGCGATAGCGATTGTTCCGGAGCTTATCCTTCGTTTCAAAAGGCGCACGGGTGGCAAAGACTCTCACCTCGCGGTAGTAACTTCTTTGAACGAGTTCGGCGAAATAAGGCTCCATGATGCGGAAGGTCGTCGCGCAATCAAAGAGCGCGCGGTGGGCGAAGGGGTTCACGAAACCATGATCCGCGGCCAGATAATTCAGGGCGCGGGTGCGATAGCCTTTTTGCTCCCAGTCGATATGCTTAAGGCTGCAGGCCCAGTGCAGGTCAAGGCCGGAATACTCGCTTCTTTTTTGCATAAAACTACGATCGAATTCCGCATTATGCGCGACCACGATCGAAGCCCGTTCCAGAATCCGGCGCACCATGGCCCAGTCGATAGCCTGCCCCTTCAGCATCTCATCCGTCAGTCCGGTGATTTTCTGCACCTCGGGCGTCAGGGGCTGCTCGGGATCTTCGAGCCCACTGTACATGGTCGTGATTGCCGGCTTACCCGTCTCGCCCACGCCGAACTCGATCAGGCCTATTTCGATAATGCGATCGGTTTCGCAATTAATTCCCGTCGTTTCCAAATCCAAAACCACACCGTAATCCATCTCTAACTCCTAGGCTGTTTTTGCCTCTTTTGCTAGCACCGTCAGGTTGATGTAAAATAAAGGCATGAGGACGATCCCGGCCGCCGGCCCTTTTTGGGGATCTCATCTTATAGCGAGCACCCATGACTTCAAAAGCCAAAGAGCATAAGCCCCACGGCAAAAGCAGCAAGACAGCAGCCCCGATCCAGGTCGGCAGTTTTGTTGAACTTACGGCCGCATTGAACCAGGCTCCGGAATTGGCGGGATTTCAATTTGAAGTTCCCATGGATGGAGTGGTCAGCCTGCAAAAGGATGACATTACTCTGATCTTTTTTGAAGATCGTGCCTGGCAGGACGCTGCGTCTGTCAGTGTCTTTCTATCAAAAGCCAACGATTCAGGCCTCTGCTTTATTTGCACCGGAACCGATGAGGACCTCGAAAATCTGCCCGCGGCCCTTGAGAGCGCCAATTTTCGCTCGCTGGCCCTACCCTGCCGGATTCGCCAGCTCGTTATAGATGTGCAGAACTTCCATCGTCTGCAGTCCATGGTGCTCCGCTCGGAGCGGACCAATAAGAACGTCAAGGAAACCAACGAGCACGTCAAATATGTTCTGCGCGTGTCCCGTGAACTGAACGGGGTCCGTGACAGCAAAAAGCTGCTCTCGCTCATTTTGCAGAAAGCCCGGGAAATCACCAATGCCGATGCCGGGTCCATTTATACCGTGGACTGGAATGATCAGCGTGAATCCGACAGCAAGATCATCTTCAAGGTCACGCAGAACGAGTCCGTCTTCCAGGAGCTTGAGGAATTCGTCATTCCCGTGAGCGAGCATTCCATGGTCGGCAGCGCCGTGATCTATCAGAAGGCCATCAATATCCCCGACCTTTATCATCTGGATGAGGATCCGAACAAAAATCCTTATCACGCCAAGCATGATAAGACCTTCGATCTGCGCACGGGCTATCAGTGCCGTTCGATGCTGACCATTCCCATGTATGATATCAGCTACCGCGTGATCGGCGTCATCCAGCTGATCAACCGAAAGCGCCCGAATACGAAGAATCTGAAGGGCATCAAGGATTTCACGGAATACGTGCTGCCCTTTGATGACACCGATGTCGAATACGCGGAAATCGTCGCCCAGCAGGCCGGTATCGCCCTTGAAAACGCGATGCTGACTCTGGAAAAAGAGCAGCTCTTCGAAGGCTTCGTGCACGCCGCCGTCACCGCGATCGAACAGCGGGATCCGACCACCAGCGGTCACTCGCATCGGGTCGCGAAGCTCACGGTGGGGCTGGCCGAGATCATCAATAAGATCGACAATGGCCGCTTCAAGGACATTCGCTTCGATAAAAAGCAGCTGAAAGAGATCGAATACGCCTCGCTCCTGCATGACTTCGGCAAGCTGGGCGTGCGCGAACAGGTTCTAATCAAAGCCAAGAAGCTCTACCCTTGGGAACTCGATCTGCTCCTGGAACGCTTCGAGCACATCCGCTCCCGCTTCGAGATCGAGTATCTGCGGGAATACATCGGGTTTCTGAGTGGCAAGACCACCATCGCGCCCGGTTTTGGTCCCGAGACCTTCCGTGCGCATTATGAAAATCGCATCAATGAGCTGGAGGACTTCCTGCAGTTCATTCTGAAGTCCAACGAACCGACCGTTTTGGAACAGGGTGGCTTCGAACGGCTGAAGGATATTGCCAATATGTCCTTCAAAGACGGCCGTCAGCGCACGCGCCCCTTCCTGAACTATCGGGAGCTTGAAGCCCTTTCCGTGTCCCGTGGATCGTTGACCCGCGAGGAATTTGCGGAAATCCAAAGCCATGTGGTCCACACCTACGAATTTTTAAGAAAAATCCCCTGGGGCCGTTCCTTCCCGAACGTCCCGCAGATCGCCGCCAAGCACCATGAAAAACTCGACGGCACGGGTTATCCCGGTGGTTCGCATGACGAGGAAATCCCGGTGCAGACGCGGATGATGACCATCGCCGATATCTTCGATGCTCTGACGGCTTCCGATCGACCCTATAAAAAAGCGGTTCCGGTGCCTCGCGCTATCGAGATCATCGAGATGGAAGTGAAGGCCGGCAAAGTCGATTCGGACCTTTTCAAAGTCTTCGTCGAATCCCAGGTTTATCAGGCTGTTATTGATAAAAATCAGCAGGCATCTTAAGACTGAAGGAACTCCCCCATGTTCCGAGACAAAGGCCGCTGATGCAACCCATACTGACTCCTGAACTCCTGCTTGCCGCCTATCGACACGGTTATTTTCCAATGCCGCATCCGGAAACCGAGGAGATCATCTGGTTCAATCCGGATCCGCGGGCCGTTATTCCCCTGGATGGCTTTCATTGCTCGCGCTCCCTCAGACGGTCTATTCGTCGCGGCAATTTCACAGTGACCATCGACAAGGATTTTTCTGGCGTGATGGCCGGCTGTGCTGAGCGTCCGGAAACCTGGATCAACGAGGAAATCACCGAGGCCTATGAAAGGCTTCATCGGCACGGCGACGCGCACTCGCTTGAAATATGGCAGAATGACGAACTCGTTGCTGGAACCTATGGCGTGGCTATTGGCGGAGCCTTTTTCGCTGAGTCCAAATTCCATCGTGTGACCGATGCGTCCAAGGCCGCCCTCTATTTTCTGGTCGAACATCTGCGCGCCAAGGGCTTTAGCCTCCTTGAGGTGCAGTTCATCACGCCTCATTTACGCACATTAGGCGCCATTCAGATACCGGCTCGCGACTACGAACAGCGTTTGCAGCGTGCCGTGCGTCAGTCAGTCAGCTTCGAACCCCTCGTGCTGCCTGACCTTAAGCCCGACCATGACCCTTAAAAGGGCGAAAAACATGCTATGGGGTAAATATTTCCTGGAAATCGCCAGTAATATTGTTTAGGATTGGGCTCCAAATTTCCCTCTGCCTACAGGGTCGAGGAATGTTGAATGCTATATATCTTGGGGAGTTTATGCCAGGAGTAAGACTTAAAGAGGGTGACAGCGTCGAAAGAGCTTTGAAAGCTTTGAAAAAGCAAGTCGAAAAAGCCGGAACTATTTCGGAGCTCAAAAAACGCCAGCACTATGAAAAACCCTCCATCAAGCGCAAGAAGAAGCAGGCTGCTGCTCGCAAGCGTCTGATGAAGCAGTTGAGAAAACTGGGTCTGGCCTGATTTCCCCTGCAACGATAAGTTGAAGGTGTGCCTCAGCGCGTCCTACTCAGACCTCATCGCATTGAACTCATAGAAAAGCACTCGCGATTCATTGGGATTGGCTTTCCGTGCCAATCCCTCGATGCGTTTAAGCGTCACAAGGCGGATCTGGAAAAGGAATTTCCAGATGCGTCTCACATCACCTTTGCCTATAAATTCTTCGAACAGGGTCAGCTGCAGCAGAGATTCTCCGATGCCGGGGAACCATCCGGGACGGCCGGCAAACCCATACTGATGCATATCGAAGGTCAGGGCCTGATGGATGTCGTGGTCTTCGTCGTTCGCTATTTCGGGGGCGTGAAGCTCGGCGCCGGCGGCCTGGTGCGGGCCTATGGAAATACTGCGAAGCAGCTGATTCTGGAAGCCGAGACGGCGGAGCATATTCCGCTGATCACGCTTGCAATCAACCTGCCCTATTCCGAACAGAATCGTCTCGATTATCTGGCTCGCAAGCATAAAGCTGCGATTCTGCATCGTGAATTCGCCGAGGATCTTAAAGTCGAGCTGGAGATGCCGGAAGCGGAGAAAATCGGCTTTTTGGAAGGCCTCACGCCCTATCTAAAAAAATAGCCAGGCCGCTGGGAGCGACCTGGCCCGCATGGGCGATCAGTTCATAACCCGCCATGTCGCAGGTGTTCGTTGCTGCTGCTGCACAGCCAGTGTCCGCTGCGGAGCGGGATAGCCTTGCGGCTGCGGCGGTTGGGGCCGCATCACAGGGCTCGACTGTGAAGGTTCGGCGTTATCTTTCATACTGGCAATCAGCTGCTTGAAATCCTCGATCTTGGCGACCAGCACTTCATCCGTGCGCGGACCGTTGTCGCGAACGTCGTCGGCGGTCTGCACGCGCTCCAGACAAGCGGCCAGCGTGGAGATCGTCTGCTTGGTCTCCGTGGTGAAGCGAATCGTATCGCTCAGCATCGGGGCGCTGCTCGCCAGAATCTTCTGGCAGTGATTGAGTTCATGGTACTGCTTGGCAAGCAGCGTCGAGATCTTCTCGGAATGCACCGTGATCTGGCTCGTCTCTTCCATGATCTTGATGCCGAATCCGTTCTGACCCTGAAGATTGCGATCCATCTGGCCCAGAAGATCCGCGGACGTCATGCCCATCACCCGGGTTTCCTGCAGCTTTTTCATGTGAATATTCACTTCCTGCTGCAAAAGCACCAGTTCCGAAGCGCTGTGCTTCACGGCCGCCACGCTGCTGCGATAGTATTCACCGCACTGATTCACCGAGACAAAGGCCTGATCCGCCTTGGCTCCCGCCTGGGACAAATAAGTCGCCGTCTTGCTCACTTCATCCCGCACATCGTGGATCGCATCCTTGATGTGCCGCGCGTAGGTATGGAACTTGGCCGCGAGGCCCCGTAGTTCCGTGCCCAGTGGGAAGAGGTCGGTGACGCCCTGGCTGTTGGTCTGTCCGCGAACGAGTTCCAAGGACGCGGCCAGGGACTGCGCGTTGATTTTTTCCGCCACCTCATCGATCTGCTCGGTCATGTGCACCAGGGAATCCCACTTCTGATTCAAGGAGCCCACGAACTTGCTGGCGCCGGTGATGTTATCACGCGATTCGCCGATGATGGAGATGATGGTGTCGTGAATCTTGTTGCCGCCATGAGCGCTGTTCTGGATTTTTTCCAGATGCTCCTGGGCGCGCGTGATCTTGTCATTCAGAATGTTCTCACCATGCAGCGACTCACCGAGGAGGCGCAGCGTGGAGGCATGCACGCTGTTGATGTTCTTCGAGAGATCGACGACGATGTCCAGGTTCTGACGCATCTGGCTCAGAATATCTATGAGCTTGTTCTTCTTCCAATCCACCCTGTTGGTCGCCGAGTAGTTGGCGCTTTCGCGGCACTGCTCCATGAGTCTTTGCAGACGGGTCGCGGCTTTTTGAATTTCGTCATGACCGGCGATCAGACTCTCGTAGGTCGCGCGGTTGCGATTCTCCAGCAGTCGGACGTTTTCATGAACGGTTTTCACCAGCATGCCATCGCCCACGACCGTCACAGGCTGGTTTTTCAGGCAGTTTTCCAGCTCATCAAGACCCTTTTTCAGATTCTTGTACATGCCGGTGGTAGCGACCAGCGACTCAGACACCTCGGGTTCCGGGCGATACGGGATTTCCGGTTCGCGTGGAAGCACCGCTTTCTTCTCGTCCTGCTTCGTCTCCTTTTCTTCCGGACGACGGAGCATAACCAAAGGACTCAGGCAACCGATCGACAGAAGGAGGCTCCCCATCGCGCCCCACTGATACCCGGCAATGCCTTGGCTGCACTGCACTTCCTGAAGGCGGCTCACACTTTCAGTGGACACCTGTCCTTCGCGAATGCGGCGCGACATGCCTTCATCAGCAAGTGTGGTGCTGCGCAGGCCCGTGGCCTGAAACAGGAGGTAGATCGACGTTACCTGGAAGAACAAAGACGCAAAAAGGCCAGGGGTCTTGAGCTTGTGTAATCCGTCCATGGAATTCCCAACTCAAAGAGTGTGTGAATGAAGATCGGGAGCGAAGTGCCTTTCGTTCCCGATCGGATGTTAGTAATAATTTGCAGGGCTTATGTCAACTGCTGAACATGAGGTCAGCCTTTATCCGGATTTTCTCCTGCCACTCTGGAAAGTGCGGGCTGTTCCACCAGCTCGCGATGCACTTTCGTGGCAGCGAGGAATTCCGAATAGAAATTCCTGCTCGCGAATCCAAAGCTGGGAGAGTCATACAGCAGTATGATCTCCGACAAATCCTTTGTTTTCAATTTGGCCATTGCACGTTTCATACCGCCCGGTCCGTGGTTATAAGCCGTCACGGCCAAAGGCCACGCCTCCAGAGCATTATAGTTGCTGCGCAGGACCCCGGCTGCAGCCCGGGTTGCAATGAGGGGAGAGTTCCGTTCATCACGCGTACGCGTTACCTTGATGTAATCCCGGGCAGTTCCTGGCATGAGTTGCCAGAATCCGGACGCTCCGACTTTGGACCGTGCCTTTAAATTGAACATGGATTCCACGAACACGATGCGCGTTAAATCCGTTGGCAATCGTGCCTGACGGAAGATCTTCTCCATAAGTGGGAGATAAAGTTCCGCACGCTGAGATGCCGCGTAGAATGTATCGGCGAGTCCGCCCTGCACCCGCAGCACAGCTTTGCCGGTCAGAAGACTTCTGTGCGCGTTTTTCTTAACATAAGCGTTCCAGATTTCCTGCTCACGCTTGCCTTTCAAACGCGCGCTGGGTCCTTCGCTTACGAAGCGTCGCAACGCCTGTCTGTAGGATTCGATCTCATCATCAGGTGAAATAATAGGCAGATCCATATTCCGCGCCTTGGCATTGATATCATACGGGACCTTGATGGAACCGATGATCACAGCAAGATTATCGCGATCATGGAGGACGAATTCGTTGCTTTTGAATTCGGTGAAAATGCGTTCCCAGAAATCAACCTGGCGTTGAATTACGGGAGAGCTTGGGAACAGCTCTTTCGGACGGGCTTCAGCCCAGGCGATCGGGGTTGAAAGGAAACTGCCGAAGACGAGGAGATGGCGGAGCGAAGACGAAAGACCACGCAGTTTCGTAGCCATGGCATAGGACCTCCCTTTCACATTTTTCTGGGTGTTGCCGCCTTCGTGGCTGCAACTGAGCTTTTCTCAGCTTCCACTGTCTGCTGCTGGCTCAGACCACGTCCGGCTGTGAATTCAGCCATGGCGTGCTCCAGATCCTGCATTTTAGTAAAAATCTCATCCAGCTTCTGATCCTGACCTTTGCGCTCCACTGCATCCTGCTGCAGAGTCGAGGTCAGGGTCTGTTTCAGCTGAGTTTCCCAGTAATCGTAGCACTTGCCTGCATAGTATTCGCGCAAGTCAGGATTGTCGTACTGAGCATTACGCCGACCGAAGGAATCACCCACAACAAAGCCTAAAATTAAACCAGCAAAGGTCATGCAAATGGCCAGAAGGGTCAGGGCTGCCATGGACAGCCAGGAACGTTTGGGAGCAGGCGCAGGGGCCATTCGGCCGGCGCTCATAGGGTCATAAGGGCTGAAAATGGGAGGTTCCCGGTCCAGCATAGGTGTTTCTCCGTTGGCTACGCGGCCTCTATCAAGTTCTGATTAACCGAATCCCAGGCAAATGGGAAGGGGAATTGCAGTCCTGACCACTGTCTACTGGAGGAACCACATGCAGCTAAAATCATGCAGCATGGAACTCCCAAGGTACAGATCAAAAGTGAGGACGACGCCTGGATTTAAGGATTGCTAGGGGCCGGAATCCAAGTCAGGATAGAAGATGCGTCCCATCCTGTTCTGCCGAGAAGGAAAGCCGCTCATGTCTGCTGCCAGCGTTGCTATCGAAGCGCTTCAACTCACAAAAACCTTTCCCAAAAGCCAGACGCCTTCGGTGGACTCGCTCACGTTTTCGATTGAGCCCGGCGAAACAGTGGCGTTCCTGGGACCCAACGGGGCGGGTAAAAGCACAACCATCAAAATGCTCTGTGGCATCCTGAGCCCCAGCAGCGGTTCAGCGCGCATTCTGGGCTTCAACGCCGGCAGCCAGGAAGCCAACCAAAAACTCGGGCTCGTCTTTGGTACGCGTTCGCAGCTCTATCAACACATGACGGTGGAACAATGTCTGGATCTTTCCGCCGAGATTTATTTTCTGAGCGGCCCTTTCAAGCAGCAGCGGCTGAGCGAGATGGTCGAGGCCTTCGCTCTGGAGCCTTACGTCAAGCGTCGGGTTCGTTCTTTGAGTCTGGGCGAAAGAATGCGCTGCGAAATCGCTGCCGCCCTTTTGCATAAGCCGCAGGTCCTGCTCGCGGATGAACCCACCATCGGCCTTGATATCGTGGCCAAGAACAGTTTGCGGCAGATCATTCGCAACTGGCAGAAATATGAGAAAACCACCTTCATGCTGACGAGCCACGATCTTTCGGATGTCGAGGCTCTTTGCGAAAGGGCCATACTCATCGACCATGGGACCAAGGTCTTCGATGGACCGTTGACAGCGCTGAAAGGCCCGCTGCAGAATCTGCGGCGCATCCGCGTGACGACCAACGATGCGCATAAACCCATACTGACCGAAGGCTCACGCTTTCGCCTGCAGAAAGCCGACAATCCCTTCTCGCATGTTTATGAAGTCCTGACTCATGAGCAGCCCATGTCCGAAAGCCTTTTCGCGCTGTCGCAGCATTATGGGGAATCGCTCCAGGACATCAGCATCAGTGAGGTGACATTGGAAGAGGTTCTGGGAGCCCGCTATGCCCGTCCTTAGAACCTTGAACTTCTATGGCCGCTATGGTTTTTTCCAGCTCAAGGAGCGTTTCTCCGATCTGGGGCAATCGCTGTCCTATCTTTTGCTTTACCCCCTTTTGATCCTCGTTCTGACGGCGATGTGGAATAAATTCAACGCCTATCAGGGTAACTACACGCGCGCCGAGATTTACGTCTATATCGCGATCGCCGAGCTTTTGTTCCTGACTTTCCTGCGTTCGGCTTTTTTGCAAAGATCGCAGGCGGATTTTTCCATGGGCCTCGCGCGCCCACGCTCCTGGCTGGGCTTGACCTTCGCCGGGCAATTCGGGGCGACCTTGGGTGGACGCCTCATCTACTGCGTCTGCGCGGTCCCTGCCCTTCTGCTGATGGATGTACCCCCGCGGCTGGTTTGGGAGGCGTTTCTGCGTCTTTTGTTTCTTCTTCCGCTGCTGGGAGTGATGGAAGCTTTGATGGCCAGCATACTCGCGTCTGCGCAGCTCCTGTGGCAGGAAACCCGTTATCTGGTTCTGCCCATCACGAAAATATTCCTAGCTTTGGGTGGAGTCTTCTGCCCGCTGGCGGATTATGGCGAACCGGGACGCAGCATTTTTCTGCAGAGTCCGGCCTCCGATCTATTCTTTCAGGTGGGGCATTACTGTCTGAAAGGCGAGTTCTATCAGCTAAGCCCTGCAGCCTGGCTGACCAGGGTCCTTGTCTGGATGCTGATCTTTTTCGTGAGCAATATCCTGTTCTTTCATTATGCGCGCAAACGCCACCAGAGCTGGGGAGGATGAATGCTCCGCTTTCTTGGAAAAGCCCTGCGCTACAACATGAGCGCCCATATCTCGAATGTTCCGAACCTCCTGGCGGCGACCATAGGCATGGTGCTGAATAACGGCATCTTTCTTTTGGGCATGTGGGGCATGCTCTTTGCGGGAAAAGAACAGAATCAGGACCTTCTGCATTACTACATAGCCCTGAATGTTCTGATGATGCTGTCCTATGGTGTGCTCTGCTTTTTCTTTGGCGGCTGGATTGAAATGGGCGATCTGATCGTCAATGGGCATTTTGAATCCAAGCTCGCCACACCACGGCATCCTTTGCTTTTGGTGGGCACGCACGCCCTGCATCCGTCCGCTCTCGGCGATTTGATTCTGGGTCTGGCTGGTATCGGCCTGCTCATCGGCATGGGCGAAACCGGGATCGCCATTCGGTCTTTTTTCGCCAGTATTCTGGCTATTTTCGCCTATTATTCCCTGTTCGTTCTCTCCGGCAGTCTCGCCTTCTTCCTGCCGCGTGGGAATGCGATGGCTCATCTCCTTAATAATCTGGCCATCATTCTCTGCGGCTATCCCGTCGGCAAAATCTTTCCGACCGGCATCGGTCGCACGCTGATCCTTTTAAGCCCCGTCGCCGCCATCTCCCTCATGCCCATGAGCTGGATTGAAACCGGCACTGTGATCGACTTCGCCCAGGCCGCTGCGGGTGTTTTCGTGCTTTGGCTTTTGGCTCTGGGCGTCTATCGCTATGGAGTGAAACGTTACCAGGCGTTGAACCTGGTCGGTGTGCAGAACTGAACGAAGGGCTCAGCCCCGCGATTTTTTGCGGGCGAGCTTTTTATCAAACCAGGGCAGATCCATCGCGTACTGCGTGACCTTCGACGGGTTTTTGGCCTGGAGTTCAAGGTTCGAGAGCAGCATGGCCGGTGCCACGGTGGAAACGGGAATGGTCCCGGATTCCGCGCCGCAGAAGCCATTGTCGACGACAAGGTCGCGGCCGACAGCGATGATATCGTTCAGGCTGCTGAGCGGTGTGCCGACGAAATCAACGCCCCGCACATAGCGTTCCTTGCCAGTGGGATAGATCTTCACCGCAACCGCGATCTGACCCAAAAAAGCCTGGAAATTATAGGCTTCCGTCTCGGTTTCCCCGCCTTCGACGTCGAGCAGGATGATGCCGTAGGGCAGTTTTCTGCGTTTGATTTCGGCGATCAGCATATTTTTCAGATCATTCCAGCTGTGCTGGCTGTGACTTCGCACCACAAGGTTCGCCATGCGGCTGATCGGACGCTCGTCGCCATGATTCCGAGCATGGCCATTGGATTGATGCCCGCGCTTTTGCAAAGGACTGCGGGTGGTCAGAAAGCCTTTCAGCACACCCTTTTCCACCAGGCTCGCCGGACGCGCCGGAGCACCTTCATCATCAAAAGGATAATGAGCGATCAGCGACTGTGAACCCACCGCCGCGATTCCGGGATCATCGATCAGGGTCAGATCCGGATGCATGATGCGGCGGTTGACCTTATCACGGAAGGTGCGGCCTTCACTTTCGGAAAGAAGGCGGCTGCCTTCCAAACGATGGCCCACGACTTCATGCAGGAAAAGGCCTGCGGCCTTGGGGGCCATGAGCACAGGCCCGGCATAGGACGTCATCTCATCGCCACCGGCCACGTCGCGGAACTGCGCGACCTTGTCTTCAATGGCCTTTTTAAAGGTATTCAGATCCGGCAGCTCGTTCATGCGCGCCACATGCCGGACTATGCTGTAATCCTGGTCCAGTTCCTTGGTGTGGTACCAGAAATAGGCGGTCAGGCTGAAGAGCGGTTCCTGCCAGACGCGCTGCACGCCTTCGGAACTCACGAAGATCTTGGTGACGAGGTCTGTGCTGAATTCCACATAGGAATTTTTGATCTCGGGGAATTTCTTAAAGACGACGCTCGCCTTTTTCACGAACTGCTTCCAATGCTCCTGATCCACTTCGAAGCTTCGCAGTTTCGCAATGCTGGTCTCGGTCGCGAGTTTTTGAAAGGACGGCAGACTGCGATTCTGGTCGAGGAAACTCACGTCGCGGGATTTTTTCCCGTGAAATTTGCTCACCGCATCGCGGAATTTGGCGTCGGTCAAACGCCAGAGACTGAAGCGGAAACTGTCGAGATCATTCTCGATCGGCAGTTCCGTAACTTCATAGTTGGTTTCGCTCTCTTCATTGTTATCACTGAGCCCGCCCTTGCTGGTGTTATCGTATCGATAACTGCCCACGCGGACATCGGCATAGCACACGCGCTTGTGATCACGTTTATCCTGGTAAAGAGAACCATAGCGGGCCCAGACCGTGTAGTTTTCGATATCACGGACAAGGTAGCTCATATAGTAGGGACGCGGATGCCGCGGAGCCCGCAGTTGCTCCATGGAGCGCCTGAGTTCCACGTCCATTGCGTCGACAAGTTTGAGAGCCATTTTGCGCATCATTTTGGGACACTCCCATCAAGGAGTTGGTGGCCAAGGTATTCGTTTCTACCCGAGGGGACCACGGGTCGCAAGCGGCCGTTTGGACGCCATCATGACCCGTCATAAGGAGGGATAAAAGGATTAGGTTTTAGATCTTCTGCTGAATCTTGAGACGAACGTTATCAGCGCCAAACTGAACGTGCTCGACTATGCCTACCAAATCACCCGGCTGATCGGCGCCCCCCATGCCGTCCTTATCAAAGCGAACTTTGACGCGCATATAGCGAGGCATACGGGAATCGGGGTTCATGATCTGCATTTTTTCCTTGGTCAGCGAGAATTCAATGGGCTTCGTGAGGTCAGCCGGCAGCCTTTCCTTCATCGCGCCATAGGGCATAGGCATTGGGGATTCTTCATCAAACACGGTGACAAACATGGTCTGAATGCCCTCGGCTTCGGCCCGCATTTCACTGGGAAGCTCGACGGTTCCGGCGACGTAAATAGGCGATTTTTCACCAGTATTGATAGCAACACTGATGGCGATAATGGCCACCAGGGCCACGATGATGATTCCTATAAGGGTGATGCGTTTCATTCCAAACTCCCATTTCACGAAGGTTACTTATCATACCGGGAAAAATTTTCCCTAACCATTTGTTTTGCTTTTACTTTTATCTTTATCTTCAAAGCATGTCAAAATGATGTTGACTTCATGGCGGGGCTAGGGTATCTACCTCATAACGTCGAACTGACGTTGCGCAATTTAGACCTGAAGCTGTTGCTGTTTATCTTGAGGTGGATTATGAAGTTGCCCAGTTTCCCCTGCTCTTTAGCTTTGATCGCTCTTTTGACTCTTTCGACCGCCTGTAACACCGCGAAATTCACTGGAAAAAGTGGTCTGAACGGTGACCAGAACGAGGCTCCCACGGAAACCGCTCCGGGTGAAAATCCAGGCCAAACTCCTGGAACAACTCCCGATCCTACAAATCCTGGTACAACACCCGGAACCGAAACTCCAGGCACAAACCCTGGAACCACGCCCGGCACTGACGACCCAGGCAGCGAGATTCCTGACAATCCTGGCAATCCCGAAACGCCCGGCACCCCAGGAACCCCGGGCACGCCCGGTCCTGGCACTCCAGGAAACCCTGGCACCCCAGGAACCCCTGGGACCCCTACGGATCCCAATTGTGGCAAGAAGGGTACCTGCCAGCCGCCGATTCCTGATGAATGCACATGGTATGGCATCAATTGCCCCGGCCAAGGTCCTGATGATCCAGGACAAAATGATGATCCAGGTCAGAACGATGATCCAGGTCAGAACGATGACCCAGGTCAACACTAAGCAAAGTCACAACTGATCGGGACCTTCCCGGCAGTCGGCTGATTTCCGCGGCCCCCAGGCCGGCATAAGGCGCAAAACGCTGCGCCGGCTGGGTTCCGCCTCCTTTAGGCTGGTCAAATTTAGTTGACTTGCCCGGTTTTTGTGCTAGAAGTACGGCACGTCTAAAAGGCGTCTTCACACAGAACTGAATCACTCTCGACCCTATGAGGTTTTAAGATGCGTAAACCACTGATTCACAGCCTTTTGCTGGCCCTCGTTTTCATGAGCAGTGCCTGCGGCAATGCCAAGTTTAACGGCAAAGGCAAGAAAAAGGACAAAAAGCAAGCCGACGTCGTCGTCGTCGAGCCGCCTGTAACCTGCAAACCAGGTGAGACCTGCGTGGTTCCTGATCCGAACTGCAAGGAAGGCGATGCGAATTGCCCAACACCGAACCCGACGACAACACCAACGCCAACGCCGACCACGACTCCAGTCCCTCCCAAGGATGACTGCAAAGGTGGAAGCAAGGACTGTCCGGTGGTTCCGCCCCACGATGATTGTGATGATGAGCCGGGTCAAAACCCCAGCCAAAATCATGATGACAGCGGCAAGGACTGCCCACATCAGAATGATGACGCGGGTCAGAACGATGATCCCGTCCAGCATAAATAAGCTTCAGGTCAGAAGCCTCCCTTCCCGGGGAGGCTTTTTAGTTTTTCCCGATTCTCTGCGGACTCGCGCAAAATTTTACCGCTCGTCACGATTCCTGATCCCTTGGGAAGAGCTGATGAAAATCACCTGACTGGCCGGATACTCAAGATGAAAGGGCCCCATCCGATCCTTTGATCACACATCGAAAAAGGATGATGGTGATGAAAATGAAGCGGTATACCATCTCGAAAGAGACAAGAACCCGATGCCGCATTTTCCATGTTTCGCAGGCGGATATGCATCAATTCCAGAGCATAAGCCTCGAACTCTTTCATTACCTCCTTGAGATCAAAAGTATAGATTTCACCATCTACTTCCGAGTCGATGATGAAATGATCGAATTCATAGATGCCGCCTCCTTCTCTCATCAGCTGGTTCATCAGATCATTGCCGCCCGCAACCGCGATTATCATAACGTCGATATCTGCGTGGCCCAGAAGGACTTCAAGCGCTTCGAGGCCCTGATCAGTGACGTGCGTGAGAAGAAGATTGATCTTTTGCTGCGGCGCGATCCCCTTTTGGATGCCCAGGTGATCCGCTCCTTCGTGAACCTGAGTCGCGCCAGCCAGATGATGGTGCGAGGCGGTCTTAGCCCCGTGGTGGCCGCGCAGGCGCGCGAAGCGGCGGGCGTACTCGTCAACAATCTGATGGAATGCGAGGTCGCGGTCGGAACCCTGAGCCGCATGGTTCGGGCTGATCCCACACTGTATGATCACAGCGCCTCGGTTGCCATGCTATCCGGCGTGATCGCACGCACCATGCTCGGCAGGAGTCGCGAGGATTCCGTCCTGATCACTCAGGGCGGCCTTTATCACGATGTGGGCAAAACCTGTGTGCCGCATTCACTTTTGAATAAGCCGGGCCGTTTCACGCCCGATGAATATGAACGCATGAAATCCCACACCACCCTGGGTTATGAAGAGATCTGCCGGGCCATCGATCAGGGCTCGGTCATAGATCGCAACGTCGCGCGGGTGGCGCTGGAGCATCATGAGAAATTCAATGGTCTGGGCTACCCCTTCGGCCGCAAGGGCCGTGCCGAAGAGCAGGAAGACGGCATTCATCTCTTCTCGCGCGTGGTGTCCATTGCGGATGTGTATTCCGCGCTTCTGATGAAGCGGGTCTATAAGGAAGCTTATGACGCCCGCGACGCCCTCAAGATCATGCAGGACTCGGCCGCGGACTACGACCCGATCATTTTCAGAAATTTTGAGAAGAATGTTCAGAAGACTTTGGTGCGCTTTGAGGCTTTGGAGAAAAAGCAGCCGAACGGCAAGATCATCATTGTCGATCCTGGCATCGGCACGCGCATCCGCAAAACCAGCGCCTGATCAGTCTTTGCATTTGGGGCAGGATCCCCGCGGCTTGTGACAGTCAGGACAGATCGCAATGGGTTGACCGGATCCGAGCGTATCGGGATCCGGTTTTTTTGCGAGCTTTTTATTCTGAATGATCTGGCGAACGATGAAATAAACGACCGTGATCACCAGCATCGGCACAAAGAGGCGCCAGCCGACCAGCATCAGCCGAAGACCCACCTTGAAAAAAAGGATGAGCCCGACGGCCAGCAAAACTCCTTTGAGCAGGACATTCTTCAAAGTGTGTCTTCCGCCCCTTGTGGAAGTTGGGGGCGCGAGAACCAGGCGAGCGCTGCTGCGATCAGCAGGAGGGCGACAGCCGCCACCCACCCAATCGTCCAAAGGCGTCCGCGACCTTCGGGAATATTCTGAAGCTCGACTTCATAGGTCTTGCCGCCCTCGCCCTTGTTCAGGGTGTAGGTGTCATAGGTCCGGCCCGAGAAATCCACATTCCGGCGAATATCCAAACCAGGACCGCTGATCTGGAACTTGCCTTCAAAGACGAACATGCCGATGGATTCAAAGGCCTGCGCGGCCTTAAGCGTCATGCGCCCGGTTCCGACTTCCGCCGGAACTTTGAAGCCAATCGTGATCAGGGTGTCACCAGGGGGAAAGGTCTTGTCGATGGTCAAACCACCGTCCTGCCCCAGGTTCAATTCATTGGGAGCCAGACCTTCCTGGGCCTGGAAGTCGATGGTCTCGGTCGGCAGCATCACGGGGAAGCTCAAACGCTCGGGCTGGGTGCCGTCGTTCGTCACCATGAAGATATAGCTGCCAAAGACGGAATCGACGCCCGGGTAAAGGACGAAGATGTGCTTATTGGTCACCTGGACCGCCGCCATCGCCTGCATGCTCAGGGCGAAAAGGAGCGACGCGAACGCAACTTTCAACTTAACCATTCACCGATCCCTTTCCCTGGCTCTGGGCAGCGGCCTGTTCCTTGGCCAAATTCTGCAGGTAGTCCAAACGACGAGCGGCATCAATATAGCGATTGCTCAGATACTGCCGGCGCTGTTCCCAGGCCATCTTCGAGATCCGCTTTTCCTCATAGGCGCGTTCATCTTCCAGAAAGCGCTTCAGGATGGATTCCTTCACCGCTTCGAGCCTATCGAGCGAGTTGATGGACGCTGCGGCCTGCAGATGCCCACCTTTACCGAAAAAGAAAGGGGAAAGGATAATCAGTGCGGCAAGCACGGATATGGAAGCGGCAAAGACGATCATCATCCTTTCTTCTCCTTCATGAGCAGCAGCCGGTCATGCATTTCCTTGATCAAAGCTTCGGTGCTGCGGACGCCATGGGCATTGAACTGCACCTTGCGTCGCCAGACCAGGAGCCAAATCAAAATAGGACCACCGATCAAAAGAGCGATCGGCACACCCCAGGCCAGAAGGTTGAAACCCTCTTTGGGAGGTTCCCGCAAAATCCACGGGCCGTAACGTTCCACGAAGTATTTGATGATCTCGTCTTTGGACTTACCGAGCTTCATCTGCTCGTGCACCTGATCCTTGATCTGAACCGAGAAGCTGGCATCGGATTCCAGAACGCTGAGACCCGTGCAGGTCGGGCAGCGCAGTTCCTTGGCCACATCGCGGAAATAGATGTCGTTGTCCTTGCGATCCGATCCCAAAAGTCCCTTCAGGCCGGTATCCAGATCCTCGGGCGAGGGCTGGGTCGTCGGCGTGACCGGAGGATGGGATTCCGGCATCTGGGCCCAGGCGGACATCGGGGCGAAGGACATAAAACCAAGAGCCACAGCCAAACGAAGCCGTTTCATGAATTCACCTCCCATGCACCGGCGACCACATCGCGGCTTCGGTTGCCACGATACTTATCCAAGAGGGCGATGATACCGCCTATAACCATCAGCACGATGGCACCCCAGACGATGCGGACCGTGGGGTTGATGTTCACCTGGAAGGTCACCCGCTTGCCGCTGACCTTGTCGAAGTCGACGAGGACAACGTAGATATCATGCCAGATATTGCCGGTGATGGCGATTTCGTTGAACACCTGATCTTTGGTCGGATAACGGCTCTGAGCGGGGTGTGCGTCCTCGATCATGACGTTGTCTTTTTCACGGAAAATCTTCAGGTGCGCTTCGTAATGCGTGGCGTTCAGCACCTGCTTTACCTGGATGCCTTCCTGACCAAACTCGAAGCGGTAGCCGAAGAACGAGAAGTTTTCACCGGCATGGACCGTCACGCGTTCCTCAAGACCGCGATAGTTGCCGAGAAAGCCTATGATCGCGATCATCATGCCGATGTGGGCGACCCAGCCGCCGAAGTAGGCGAGGTTGCGATCGAAGAAAAGACCGAACTTGAAACGCATGTCCTTGAGGCGGAAGTAAATGTCACCGAAAAGGCAGCCGATCGCCCACGATGCCAGATAAAGACCGACCAGCTGCGCGATCAAAGACGAGGTTTTCTTGGTTGCCATCACATCGCCCATGTAGATCAGGAAGAGTGTGACGGGAATCGCAAAAACGATGGCGCCGAGGATGATGACCTTGCCGTTGGGAATCTTATCGGATTGATAGCGCATCAGGTTGCCGATGGCGATACCAAGGATCAGACCGAGGCCTACCCAAGGCGCGAACATATTAAAGTATGGCGCCTGCACCGAAATACGCTGGCCGGTGATGGCTTCCGAGACGATGGGGAACATGGTGCCGATAAAGACGATAGCCGCGAAGGAGAGAAGGAGGAACTGGGTCATGACGAGGGCTGATTCCTTGGAAACACCCCAGACTTTTTCGGTGTCCGAAGGCAGGATCGAAGGCGCGCGGAACGCGTAAATGCCTGAAGAAATCAGGACAGTTCCAGCCAGATAATAAAGATAGTTAGGACCGATCGGCGATTCCGCGAAGGAGTGCACCGAGGAGACCACACCCGAACGGGTCAGGAAGGTTCCCACGTAGCTCATGAAGAAGGCGCCGATACCGAGGACGATGCTGAGTCTTTTCAAATGACCAAGTTTTTCCTGAACCAGAAGCGAATGCAGGAGCGCCGTCGCCAGAAGCCAGGGCATGAAGCTTGAGTTTTCCACCGGATCCCAGGCCCAGTAACCGGCCCAACCGAGTTCGACGTAAGCCCAGCGGCCACCCAGGGTAATACCAGCTGTCAGGAAGATGAAGGCCGCGAGTGTCCAGCGGCGAATCGTTTTCAACCAGCCTTCGGTGATATCACCGTAGCAGAGAGCCGCGATCGAATACGCAAAGGGCACGCCCAAAAGCGTGTAGCCGGTGAAAAGAAGCGGCGGGTGGATGGCCATGTAGTAGTTCTGCAGGAGCTCATTCATGCCCCGACCGTTGGGAGGCGCAGGAAGATTCAGGACGAAGGGATCGGAGTGGGTGATCGCGAGGTAGAACATCCAGGCCAGCACCGCCTGAATCGAGGCGGATACGTAGGGCATGATGTGTTCATTGTCACGCGAGCTGGTCCAGACCGCGATGGTGCCCATGATGGCCAGGAGCGCCGTCCACAGCGTGTGCGAGCCTTCGAGCGAGGACCAGAACGCCGTCAGCGTATAAAACGCCGGCAGGTCATTACTCGAATTTTTGAACACGTACGCGATCGAGTAATCGCGATGGTAGAAGGCCCAGATCAAAAGTCCCGAGGCAACGAGCACGGACGCACAGGTCACCGTGATGGCCAGTTTGGAGGAGAGATACAATCGCTTATGCCGCCAGAATGCTGCCATTATGGCTGACAAAAACCCATAGACGCTGCAAATGAAACAAAGAAAAATCAAAAAGAAGCCATAGTTCGCGAGCATTGGCACCTCACTGCGCACTTACTCCCCACTGGTCCGGGATAATGAGGTTTCATTTTACCCCATCACGATCCCGCCCGACAGCCCAAGGTCTGAAGCTGCCACATATAAAGCATCGAATTCCCTTCTCAAAGTCTTATCTTGCCTTCCTGGCCCGAATTCCGTAAATCTTGCGCGAGTCATGACGTTCTTAGGATGATCAAGGAAAGCTAGCTATGCCAACCGTGTACGTAAAAACTTTGGGATGCAAGGTCAACAGCTACGACAGTCATGCGATTGAAAATCAATTCAAGGCGCTCGGCTATGAACTCGTCGATGACCCGTCCGCGGCCACGGTCTCGGTGCTCAATACCTGCAGCGTGACCGATAACGCGGATAAGGAGGCCCGCTATCTCCTCCGCAAATTCCGTCGCGACAATCCTGAGACCATCGTGGTGGCCACCGGCTGCTATGCGCAGACCGATTCCAAGCGCCTCGTGGAAATGGACGAGGTCGACCTCGTGTTTCCCAATCAGACGAAAGATCTGATCGTCGAAGCCACGCATGCCTTCGCCGATCGGAAGAACCAGGGCGTGACCGAAGCCAGCGCCACCAAATTGCCTTCACACGTCAAAGCTGTCAGCGGCAATCGCCAGGGGCACTTCAAATCGTCTTTGACCATGCTCGAAGCTGATTCCACGCAAACCCGCGCCTTTCTGAAAATCCAGGACGGCTGCAATGGTTTCTGCGCCTACTGCCTGATTCCCTATGCCCGCGGAGCCTCGCGCAGCGTGGCGCCTTCCGAGGTGACGCGTGAAGTCAGGCGCCTCATCGATCTGGGCGTGAAGGAGATCGTTTTCACCGGCATTCATATCGGTGACTACGGCGTCGACATCGGCCAGGACGATGGTTTCGTGGCTTTGATCCGCGAGCTGCTCAGCTGGCCGGACATGGTCCGCATCCGCATCTCGTCGCTCGAACCACGCGAGCTGACCGAGGACCTCTTGAAAGTGCTGAGCCAAAGACCCGACATTTTCTGCGATCACTTTCACCTGCCCTTGCAATCAGGCCATGATCGTATCCTGAAGATGATGAGAAGAACTTATGACAGTCGGCAGTATGCGGAAAATGTGGCCATGGCTCGCAGCTATTTTCCCAAGGCCAACTTCGGCGCCGATGTGATCCCGGGTTTCCCGAGCGAAACGGACGAGGAATTCACCGGCACTTTGGAATTCATCGAACGCACAGGTTTGAACTACCTGCATGTGTTCCCCTACTCGAAGCGTCCCAATACCGCCGCCGAAAAAATGCCCGGCCACCTGGCTCCCGAGCTGGTCAAGGAACGGGCGAAGATTCTGCGCGATCTTTCCGGCCGTCTGAAGCACGAATACAACCGCCGCTTCATTGGACAGGAAACCGAGGTCCTTTGGGAAAACGATGTCGATAGCCAGGGGCGCCGCTTGGGCAAAAGCACAAATTATCTGGAAGTCTGTGCGCCGAGTCACGCGAACGTGGAACCAGGCGTTGTGCAAAGGGTTCAGCTGAAAGGTTTTGTGGAAGACCATCGCTTGCTTGGCAAGATTTTGTCGTAAGTCAACGACAGCTGCCGCTTTCGCGAGCCAGTGCTACTATAAAAACAGTGCAGCATCAGCGGCTGTCACTGCAGCCTCTGGCCCTGCGCTCACTGCCACACCCCGTTTGCACAGACGAGCGAAATTTCGCTACATGAATGGCCGGCCCTGGCGTTCCGCGTCTGCGTGAGCGGGGTTTTTTCTTTCGCGAGCCCCTCCAATTTTGCTACAAGGGATAAACCATTGCTGCATGAGGGGGAACCATGTCGCTCCAACGTTTGGTCTCAAGCTTCTGCCTAATCTTTATGATGTCATGCGGTTCGCCAAGTTCCGGCAATACCGGACCCGTTGGAGAGCCCCAGGCACCGGCGGCCCTGACCGGCGGTCCCAAGGAGCAGCGCAAGCAAGGCGTCAACGGCGTGCTGTTCCAAGCTTACCACTGGTATACCCCAGCCGATGGCCGCCTTTGGGAAGACCTGGCGAGCCAGGCCCAAACTCTTTCGAACAAGGGTTTTACCGCTCTTTGGCTGCCACCTGCCTACAAAAGCGCCGGTGGGGGCTTTGATGTGGGTTATGGCGTCTACGATGCCTATGACCTTGGTGAATTCCAGCAAAAAGGTAGCAAGCGCACCAAGTATGGGGACAAAGACCAATATTTGCGCTTGATTCAGGCTGCGCATGCGGCTGAGCTTGATGTCTATGCCGACATCGTCATGAATCATCGCATGGGCGCCGACCGCACCGAGGCCGTTTCCGCCATCGAAGTCGATCCTAGAAACCGCAGCAAGGATACGAGCAGCAGCTATACGATCCAGGCTTGGACGCTCTTCGATTTCGCCGGTCGCGGCAATCGTTATTCCACGTTCCGTTGGAACTGGTCGCACTTCACAGGCGTGGATTGGGATCAGCAGAGCCAGCAGCGCGGCCGCATCTATCGCTTCAACGCGTCGGGCAAGAATTGGGCGAGCGAAGTCTCGAAGGAAAACGGCAACTATGATTACCTGATGGGCGCGGACGTTGATTTCAACAACCCCGATGTGGTTGCGGAAATGAAAAACTGGGGCGCCTGGTACCAGAACATTGCAAGCCTCGATGGTTTCCGCCTGGATGCCGTCAAGCATATCAAGTCGCCCTTCCTGCGGGAGTGGGTTGAGCATGTGCGCAAGCAGGCAGGTCGCGATCTTTTCACGGTGGCCGAGTACTGGGATTTTTCCGTGGACACGCTGCTCGATTATCTGAACGAGCAGGATCACGCGCTCTTCGATGTGCCGCTGCATATGAACTTCTTCCGCGCGGCCCAGGCTCGCGGCGGCTTCAACATGGCCACGCTCTTGGATGATACGCTGCTGGAAAGAGCGCCGCAGGACGCCGTGACCTTCGTCGATAATCACGACACCCAGCCGCTTCAGGCCCTGCAATCCCCCGTGCAGGATTGGTTCAAACCGATGGCCTATGCCCTGATCCTTTTGCGCGCAGAAGGCTATCCTTCGGTCTTCAGTGCCGATTACACCGGCGCGTCCTATGAAAACATCCGCATCCCGGCCATAAGCCAGACCTTGGATATTCTTTTGGCGGCCAGGCGTGATCATGCTTACGGTGAACAGCGCTCCTATTTTGATGCGCCGGACATCGTGGGCTGGACCCGCAGCGGTGATGCCACGCACAAAACCGGGCTCGCCGTGGTTTTAAGTGACAACGGCGCGGGTTCGAAGCGCATGGAAATGGGCAAAGGCTTCGCCGGCGCCTGCTTCACAAACCTTTTGGATAACAAGCTTCCTTGCGTAACGATCGACAGCGAAGGCTTCGGGGACTTCCCCGTCAACGCGCGGTCGTTCGCGGTCTGGGTTGGTCCCAGGAAGGATTGAACGGAGTCTTTATGAAATATCTTCATACGATGCTGCGGGTTCGCGATGTGGACGCGTCGCTGCATTTTTTCTGCGAACTGCTCGGCCTTGTGGAAACCCGGCGCAAGGAATCCGCGGAAGGACGCTTCACGCTGATTTTTCTGGCCACCGCAGCGGGTGAACCGGAAGTGGAATTGACCTATAATTGGGATGTACCAGATTCCTATGGCAACGGCCGGAATTTCGGGCATCTGGCCTATGAGGTCGATGATATCTACGAAATCTGTCGACGCCTTCAGGCCGGTGGCGTGACCATCCTGCGCCCTCCGCGCGAGGGCCGCATGGCTTTTGTGAAGTCACCCGATGGCATTTCGGTGGAACTCCTGCAGCGCGGCGAAGCTTTGCCTCCTGCAGAACCCTGGATGTCGATGCCGAATACGGGAAGCTGGTAAAACCCGATTCAGGAGAATTCCAGAATGGACCAGCTTCGCCCCTTTGCGCCCACACCGGCGGCCGCCGCTTTTCAAATCTTCTGCGACCTTGATTTCAAAGCGGATGCGCTGGAGCTTCGCTATCGCATTCAGGGTCCTGTGGACGAACTGATGTTGCCGATGACAGTCAGCAATCCTCATTTTCGTGATGAGCTTTGGACCACGACCTGCCTGGAAATCTTCCTTCAGGAAAGCGGGCAGAGCGCTTATGAGGAATGGAACTTCAGCCCGAGCGGAAACTGGGCCTACTATCATTTTGAATCCTATCGGCAGCTTTCGGGCGGAGCCCTCCGGCTTCAGCCTCTTGAGCCCCTGAACTGGATCAAAAATGATCATCAGCTCCTGCTTCAGGTGAAAATACCGCTCTACCAGTCCTTCACAAGGGAAAGGCCGCTTCTGCGTTATGGCGTCACAGCTGTTGTGCATTTGAAGTCTGGGGAAAAACAGTACTGGGCGATGGAGCATGCGGGGGAAAAACCGGATTTTCATGTTGCGGGGAGTTTTAAAGGCGAAGGCCGTCCAGGTTAGACGGCCTCGCAGGGATCAGAATTTGAAATTCTCAACAGCTTCCAGAATCGCCATGTTGGTTTCTTCACCCATCGTCATTTCATAGGCGGGTGAGGCCTTCACAAAGTTCTGGCAGTCCTGATCCGCACCCGTCCAGCGCGTCGCCACCACTTCACCCTGAGCATTGAAAGTCAGGACCACGCGGCAGCTCTGCTCGCCTTCTGCTGAAGAATACTGGACGACCTTGGTATCCGTGCCCACGTTCACTTCCTGTGTGGGCTGGCCCCAGGTTTGTTTCACCGTGCTGGCATCCATTCCGAGCCAGGAGTCCACTTTGCCTTCCACATCAGCCTGGTTGGAAACTGTTGTGCAAGCACTTGTCAGAACAAGACCGAAGACGATAGCGAGAAATCGCATAACTACCTCCTGGGGATTCACTCAAGTGATGAAACACTTCAATTATGCTAGCCTGGATTCAGGGTTCCGTCCATCCACCTAAAACCATCAGCCGCACTCCCTGCAATATGAGCCCTGGAACAAAGGGCGAGTCAAGCAAAATGCTCAAAATTTCACCATCCCCACCCGTGCAGATAAGCTCCCATTGCGTACCCGGCCAGGCCTGCTCCAATTCCTTGCGCAGTCCCATGACAGCCAGACTGGTTTCATTCAAAACCCCGTGCAGCATGGCCGAGCGGGTATCACGACCCAGCAGTTCCCCGCGGGCCAGCTTTTTGCCGTCCAGGTCGGATAATTTGAGCAGGGGAAGTTTCGCCGTTCTCTGATGCATGGCATCGAGTTTCATCTGAAGACCGGGAAGGACATAGCCGCCGAGGTAATGACGATCGCCATGAAGGACCTCGATGGTCACGCAGGTGCCGGCGCTGACGACGATCAGGTTGCGTCCCGGCAGAGCTTCCTGCGCCGCCTCCACCATGGCCGCGCGATCGATTCCAAGGTCTGGAAAATGATAGCGTTCAAAGCGAACCCTGAGAGGCCGCTTCGGAACCTGGACCAATTGAAAACCCAGCTCATGAAGAAGCTTCGTCGCAACTTCGCGCGCGGCATCCGCCACCGAGATCGCATGAACCGGCCAGCCCGGGGGCAGCCCGGCTTCACGCAAGGGTTTCAGGATTTCCAAAACTGTTTCCCGCGGATCAGCCGGATGAAAGCGCAGCAGCAAAGGCTGATTGTTTCGGTCGCGCGGATTTTTATAAAGGGCCAGCTTCGTCAGCGTATTGCCGATATCCGCGACGACCAAAGGCCAGTCCTTGTCCTGCTGATAAATCCACTGATAATCATGACGAACGGACGTCAGAACCTGATCGGCGTGCGACTGCATATCACGGACATGCAGCGCTCCTTCGGCATCGAAATTTTGCAGACGCACCAAATGATTCTGCCCGTCCACCCAAAGCTGCCCGGGTTCGATGGTAAAGCTTGAAAAGTCCTGAAGGAGTTGCGGTTCAGGCAGCGCGGTCCGAAGATGTTCCGCCAGCGAATCGGCGAGCATCGGCAGGGGCGTCGCGGTCCTGTGACCCAGAATCTTATCCACCGAAATGCTGCGCTGCTCAGGAACGTCCGGGGCCTCGTGAATATTGATGCCGACACCGAGCATCAAAGGTCCCCAGGTCCCGCCCTGCACGCTGCTTTCACAGAGGATGCCCGCCAGCTTTTGACCGGCGTAAAGAATATCATTGGGCCATTTGATGGTCGCCCGGAAACCAAATTCCCGGCGCAGCCAGAGCGCGACCGCCGTCGCTGCGAGAAGGGGCCACTGCCCCTGTTTGGTGTGGGCGAGTTCCTGGCTATCCATAACAAGAGTGAGATAGACACCGCCTTCGGGACTCGACCAGGTTTTTCCCGATCGCCCACGGCCCTGGGTCTGTTGCTGACTGATCACGGCAAAGGGAGGAGCTTCCCCGCCTTCAACGAGGCGGGCGGCGTGAGACGAGGTGGAATCCAGAGTCTCGAAGCGGAATATTTTCATACATCAAAAAGCAGCGAAAGATCGGACCAGCGAGCACCCGTGATGACAGACGAGGTGGAAATGAAATCCACTCCGGTTTCGGCGATCTCGCGGATATTGTGCAGGCGCACATTGCCCGAGGCTTCCACCAAAGCCTTGCCGTTGATAAGGGACACGGCTTCCTTCATCATGCCGACGCTCATATTGTCGAGCATGATGATATCAGCGCCCGCGCTCAAGGCTTCCTTCACTTCGTCGAGGTTGGTCGTCTCGACTTCAATCTTCAAAGTGGGAGGGAGGCTTTCGTGCAGACGGCCCAAAGCCGCGGTGATGCCACCGGCCGCGCGGATATGATTTTCTTTGACGATCACGCCATCGCACAGTCCAAAGCGATGATTGCGCGCGCCACCGATCACGGTCGCGGATTTTTCGAGGATGCGCAGACCCGGTGTGGTCTTGCGCGTATCAAGCAGCTGAGTGCGCGTGCCGTCAAGGGCCTTCACGAGTTCGCGGGTCAGCGTTGCGATCCCGCACATGCGGGCCATCAGGTTCAAGGCCACGCGCTCGGCTTTCAGGATACTGCGGGCGCGACCTTCGATGGAAAGGAGTTCGGTGCGATTCTCGGCAGCCGTGCCATTGCTGGCTTTGATCTGAACATTGAGCTGAGGATCGACTTTGTGAAACACAGCAGCCGCCACATCCACGCCGGCGATCAGAGTCGCTTCCTTGCAGATGATGCGCGCGCGTGCCGGGCGATTGGCTTCCACACAAAGGTCGGTGGTCCAGTCGCCGTAACCCCAGTCCTCTTCCAATGCTTTTTGAATAATGGGTTCGATCTGGATACTATGCAATTCGTGCATGATAAGCCCCCTTGGCGGATAGCGAATAGGCGTCGCTTCCGAGGAATACAGCCTCAGGGGGCCAGCGTCAAGTCCGCCTCAATCCATCAGCAAGCGACTGCGATCCTGGGTCAGACGGTCGAGTTCCCGCTGAATGAGTTCCCGCGCGATACCGGCGAAATGTTTGCGGCAATAGTCCTCGACCGCCACGCGGACCAGCTTCTCCATTTCCTCCTGGAGCATAGGTTCCAAAAGGTTACCGAGGTGGCTTCCCGCCGGGCGTGGACCTTCCCAGCCCGCATGGGACTCGGTACGGCCCCCAGGCATGGCGGCCGCAACCGGCGAGGGTAAGGGATCTTCATCTTCCAAAGAGAAGCTCATCGTATTGCGAATGGTTTCGACAGGCGCTTCCTTGCGACCGAAATTTCCCGAGTTGCCCATGGGATTGGTCGAAGGATTTGCATGAAACGAAGCGCGATCGGCAGGCGCTGCGTTCTGCATGGAACGCATTTCCGCTGCGACCTGGGTCTGCGCTGCGGCGCGCACTTCCGAGACGATGGTTTGCGCCATGGTGCGAGGCTCGGGAGCCGACGCCGACATCGGGGCTGCCCCGCGTTCATTCAGGCCCAAATCAAATCCACCCGTCTGCGTCGATTCAGGAGGAAAACTGGAAAAATCATGCCCGGGACGCGGCGTGCGCACCGGCGGTGGTGGTGGTGGCATGGCAACCGCTGGCTGGGCATGCGCCTGGGGCGCCGGGGCTGCAGCCACTCCCGCACTTGCGGCGATGGCGGCTTCTCCGCGATAGGGGAGAGCACGACCCAAGGCCTGCCTTGTGATCGAAAGCAGCTGCGCGCCATCGAAAGGTTTTTTCAGAAAATGCTGAAAGCCTGCGGCCCGGAATTGAGCTTCATCAATATTATCGTAGCTGCCTTCAAGGATGATGAAGGGAGCCTGCGGAGCCTGCGCTTTCAAGGAAAGAAAATCCTGCACGCCCTGCACGCCACCGAGAGCGGCATCGGCAATCACCAGCGAAGGCGTATGCGACATGATTTCACGGGCTGCTTCCTGGCAGCTGTCCGCTTCACTAATAACGACGTCATAGCCTTGAAAAGCCAGCTTGATGACACGTTGAATGGTGGATGAATCGTCGATGACCAGCCATCGCTCTGCCATAAAACCCCCACTGACGGTGTGGGGTTCATTTTATCACAGAGCGCCGGGAATTGTCGCGGAATCAGGAGGCGAGGCGGCGTTCCAACTTCTCGTTGACCACGACCAGGATCAGCTGGCGAACGTGATTGCGGTTCTCTTCGATGGCCCGCAGCACGAGAGCGTAATCATCCCAGGTGAAGTGCGTGGTCCGACGACTGTTCAACTCCTTGAAGCATTTCATGCGGAGATTCTCAAGATAAACAGCCTTGGACTCATAAAGGCTTTTCAAGGTATCTGGATCCAGGCCATCGGCAAGGATGGGCTTGATCAATTCGCCCATGATTTCCTTGTAGGTTTCGTAATCGGTAGGATGGCGCTCGCCCATGTAATCTCTCCACAGGATTCGTCGTGATGATAACCTCTTGTCGTCGTTTTCATGCGAAACTTAAGAACGCGGGCCCCGCGCAGTTTGGGGAATTCGGGCAAAAAAGGCCTGCAGCCTGACTCATTGCGCCTGTTTACCACCCTTGCACAAGCCTCAGAGTCCGACTACACTGGTGGGACCGAAAACAAGGAGTGAGCGAGTGAGTCTCCAAAATGGAAGTTTCTCCCTGACCCGTTATCAAGTGTTGGGGCGGACAAAGCGGCTTTCTGTCGCCGAACTGAATCAAAAACTGCACGGTTATCAGGCCCGTCCTATATCACTGCAATCCGCGGCCCGTGAAATCGACTACGGCTGGGTGCTTCCCGATAATCCCGAGCTTGAAGACTTTGTTGACCGTCAGACCGCATGGGACATCAGTGACTGCCTCTATGAAGACGGTGTGCTCCTCCGTCTGCGCATTGAAAGGCGCGCCGTGCCGGGGCAACTCCTGCAGGAAATCGTCAAGCAGCGTTGGTCGGAGCGCAAGCCGCCCGAGGAAACGGAAGAACCGCAACGCGTTCTGAAAAAGCAGGTCCTGGATGAAGTGAAAGAAGAGCTTCTGCGCATGAGCCTGCCTTCGGTCAGCTACGTGGATGCTTTCTGGAAGGACCAGGAAGACCGTATCTATCTGTTTTCACAAAGCAAAATGGCACGTGAGGCCTTCGAAGACCTCTTCCATAAGACCTTCGGCAAACCCCATAAGATCGGCATCTTCCGGCTTTTACCACCCTTGCTCGGCATCAGCCCCGACGCGTGGCAAAGCCCGGCCGAGCACAACGAGTACCTGCAGCGCATCGTGCATACCCTGCCTGTGAGGTCCGGTCGCGCCATTGAGACAGAGGCCCCACCCTTCTGAACCAAAAAATTTTAGATTTTGTGTCAATTTGAAGTAAGTTGGCGCGTTTTCAGCTGCGTAGGCCATAAATTGGTTGTAAAAGAATACTCCTTACTGACCGGAGATTAAGTCGATGTTTGATAAAGAAACCCGCGTGGAGCTTGGTGAATGGTTTTTCAAGGCGCGTGACTATACGCCCATTCCCCTGATTTTTCTGTTGCTCATCTTCGGTCATCCGACCGTGAAATCCGCAACGATTGGTTTGCTCCTGATCATGGTGGGCGAACTTTTCCGCATCTATAGCGTGGGTTTCATCGGCACCATCTCGCGGACCCGTTCGCAGAGCACAGGCGGCCGCCTCATCACTGAAGGCCCCTTCTCGTATGTGCGGAACCCGCTCTACGTCGCGAACTTTCTGATCACGCTCGGCTTCACGGTCTTCGGCGGCAGCCTCTGGCTCCTGGCTCTGACTGTGCTTCTTTTCGTGGTGCAGTATTATTTCATCGTCGCTTATGAAGAGAATCTTCTTCTGGCGAAATTCGGCGAGGAATATGACGAGTATCGTCTGCGCGTGCCCCGCTGGATTCCTGATCGTTGGCCGAACCTTGATCAAATGATGTGGCCGGACACGTTCACTCCCGCTCTGAAGAGCGAGAAGCGCACCCTGACTACGATCTTTTCTTTGATTTTCCTTTTGGCTCTGTTTGCATAAGACAGCAGGGGTTGAGGGCCCGTCAGGCGAGAAGCGTGGCGGGCAGTAGATCCTCCCGCTCCGCGAGCCTTTCACAGAAGACCATCGGTCCTTCCTCTTCCAGCCAGTGCCAGCCCTTCAGTCCAAGCTCGGGCCAGATCACCATGAGAAAGCGATAGGATTCCTGATACCAGCTGAGATCCAGCCCCGGTACGATCACGGCGTGAATCACATTCAGCATGCGACGCAGTTGCCGTTCCTTTAACAGGGACTGCAGATAATCAGCGAAGAAGACCACGGTCTGATCACCGATTTTCAAGGCGCCCAGCAGTTGATGCAAAGCCTTGGGCTGCAGCTCTTCAAAGAGAAACGCGAGGAACCTTTGTTCGGCGGCGGCCTGCCTGGGCCCTTCGAGAACGCGCATCAGGATGCTCAAGACTTCCTGCTGCTCGTCGCGACTGGAATGTTCCCCGAGAAGACGCAGCACAAAATCACTCGCATGACTGCGGCTGATCTGAAGGCCGGAGAGCAGACGCAATCGATCGCGCAGAAGATTCCAACGCGGCTCGGATGGTTGCGCGCCGGCTTTCGCCTGCGATGGCGCCGGTGCGGGAGTCGGCATGGGGATGGCCGGCGTCGGTGTCACAGGAACAGAACGGGGTTCCGCCATTTCCTTGGGAAATGGAATGGGCTCACGGACCGGAGCTTCCCGCATGCCCGAGAAAGGATCACGGGCGGCCTGAGAAGGCGGTGCGGGGTCTCGAACCACTGCGAAGGGATCCAACGATTCGCGACCTTTGGCAAATGGATCGCGAGCCGGCGCAGGATTTGCGGCTTTCGCGGGGGCAAAGACATCGGGAATGGGATCCGGTGGCCGCGCGGGGGCGAATGCGTCACGTTCCGACGAGCGGGCGGGCACATCACGCTCTGTGGGCCGCGCGGGGGCAAATGCATCGCGTTCCGTTGCGCGGGCGAATGCATCGCGTTCCGACGAGCGATCAGGTTCTGGTGCGCGAGCGAAAGCATCACGTTCCGTTGCGCGCGCAGGTGCATCACGTTCTGGTGCTCGGGCGAAAGCATCACGCTCCGATGAGCGGGCAGATGCATCACGTTCTGGTGAACGTGCGAAAGCATCAGGTTCCGACGAGCGAGCAGGCGCCTCGCGTTTCGGTGGAGCCTGATCGCGGACCCCTGCAAAAGGATCTTTGGCCTTATTTTTCGAAGCTGCGGCGGCCTTGGCTTCCCGCGGCGAGACGAATTCATAAGGCGGAATATCAAAATCACGCGGAGGAAACGCCGGCTCCACAGGCATCTGGGCCTTCAGAAGTTCCTCGGGATCGAGCTGCGTCGTGGCCTCGTCATCATAAGGAATCGGCGCGCTCATAAGATTGGATTCAGGCAGAATCTCGGTGTTTTCCAAAGGCGATGGGGCGACGGCGGAATTAGCCAGATCATAGGAAAAGGGCTTGCGGGTTTCCTGCCGGGACATGCTGCGCTGCGATGAAGACTCGGGAAAATGCACCTGCTGCGATTCCTGGAACATCGCATTGGAATCCGGCGCATACTCGCTCGGATCAAGGGCTGCCCGTGAGCGAGGCTTCGCCGGCGCTTCCTTCGATCCCCGATTGGATTTTTCGGACGGCTGAGGATCTTTCCCCGGGTTTGCGCTGCTATTCTGAGCGAAGACATCCGTGCTCTCAAACACCGACTGAATATTGCGTGGCCGCGGCGGATCGCGATCTTCCGGATTTTCCAGAAGATTCGGCCCCACCTTCAGGCCCGAGACTTTGGACAGCGACGAACGGCGCGTGGTTTCTTCCGGCTGATCATCGGTTTCCTCAAGGCTCTTATCATAGAATTCCTTGGGCCCCGTGAAAGAATTCGCAGGATCAGCAGCAGGCGTTTTACTCCGCTTCGGAGCATAGCCGAACATATCCGCGGAATACTGAGCATCACCCGACGCAGGCTGGGCCGTCGGCGGCACGGATTTTTGTGCAGGACGTGGCGGCGAGGGCGGTATGCTATCCGCTTCGGACGGTTTATGCTGCTGGGTGCGCTCATCATCCTGCGCTTCGTCATCCAGCTCGGGTGATGGCAGACGGAAGTGAACGCGAGCCTGACGAACCGGCAAAGGCACATCAGGAGCCGGCTCGTCCTCCTCTTCGGCCTGAGGCAGATTCGGAGGTGGCGTCCGGCCACGCGTGACGGTGTTTTCACGCGCGACATCGCTTTGGAGTTTATTGATTTCATCCCGAACGAGGGCGGCGTTTTCCATTTTCTCAAGCTTGAGAAAACAGGATTCCACATCCTTCAGCGCCCCGATTTCATATTCCTTGGTGAGCTTTTCCTTGCGCGCTTCCTGAAGCTCAAGGGCAGCAGCTTTCAAGGCGGCATAAGGATTCGGCGTGAGCAGAAGACCGACCAGTTTTTTCAAATAAAGGATGCGCTCAAGGACATCCTCCTCAAGCACCAGCGTCACAAAGCGATCGATCAAGGTCTCATTGGTGGGTTTGGCCTCGATCCGCTTCAGAAATTCTTCGAGTCCTTCCTTCATCCGCTCTCCCTCTTGCTTTCATTCTAACAGCTCCCCATCTTTTGCACTGGGGGCCGGCTGGGAAAGCTTTGCTGAGGGACGGACGGCGTTTTTTGCCGGGATCAGGTCAACGTTCGATCAGAAAAATACCGCTCACGATCAGGCAGGCCGCGACGATTTTCCGCCACTGAAAGCCTTCCTTCAGAACGAAAAAACTGAGGATCATGCCCATCAGAACCGAGGTTTCCCGCAAGGGACCGACGATGCTGATGAGACCGCCGATGTGCTGAGCATAAAGGAACAAACTGTAACCCGCAGTGGAAACAGCGCCCCAGAGGATGGTCTGCCGCATGAAGGCAAGGCGATCCACGCGCGGAACCGTCGCGAATTCCCGCAGCTGCGGACGGGCCAGGATCAGGCACTGACCGATGTTGGAAATGAGGCAAACCGTCAAGGGAGGCAAAACCTGCACGGAGCGATGATCAATGGTCGTATAGAAACAGATGCAGACAGCGACCATAAGAGGCCAGGGTGAATGCAAAAGCAGCTGCACGCGTTCGCGAAAAGCCCCCGGAGCGGTGGCCTGAATTCCAAAGAGAATGAGCCCCACACCCATCAGCGCCCACGGCCCGGGCCTTTCCTTGAAGAGCAGAAGACCCGCGATCACGATGAAGACCTGGGCAAGGCCGCGCGACACAGGATAGGCTATGGAAAAAGGCACGCGGCGATAGGATTCCGCGAGACAGAAGGTATAGGTGGCGTGCGAGACAATCGAAAGCATCGGAAAAAGCCAGAGTCTCGCCGACCAGGTGATGCGCGGCCACTCATAAAAAATCACCAAGGGCGTAATGAAAAGACAGCCCCAGAATGTGATCCACCACAGGAAGGCACCCTTGTATTGAGTTTTCTTGGCCTGAAGATTCCAGATTGCATGCAGCAATGCGGACAAGAGCACAATCCAGAACGGCAGCTGATCAGACATGCAGGGTACCCCTCTTCCCTCTTTTGTAACAAAGATGAGCGTGGAATTCCAACTTGCTTGAGCGCGTCCTTTTATGCCAGAGTATGCCAAATCCTTTCAGGAGGTGCCTGTGCTGCGTTTACGATGGATCTTTCTCGCTCTGATCCTTCCATCCTGTGTGACTTCACAGCCTGCGGATAAACTGTCGAGCGTCATGAATTCCGAGCAGCAGACTTCACTGCTCAATGCTGACGTGATCCTGCTGGGTGAGCAGCATGATAATCCGCATCATCATGCCCTGCAAAGGGAAGTGCTGGACCTTATGGGACAACGCTCGGAGTTGGGGTCGGTCGTCTTTGAGCAGGTGCATTGGGATCAGCAGGGCGTTCTGAATGCCTTGAATAACCGCTCTCTGGGTGAGCTTGCGAAGGACTTGAATTGGGCAAGCAGCGGTTGGCCGGACTATAAATTTTACGAGCCGCTTTTCATGGCGGCCACGCGTTACAAGGCGCAGCTGATCGCCGGCAATATCGCGCCCGACAAAAGCAAAGTGGTCTATAAAGAGGGCTACGCGGCGATTTTTACCCCCGACGAGCAAAAAAAGCTGGGACTGGATCAGACCTTTGAACCGAAAGCGGAAGCCGCTCTGGAAGAGGAAATCTTCGTGGGTCACTGCCGCCTTCTGCCCAAGGATCATGTGAAGACCATGATTCCGGTGCAAAGAACGCGGGATGCGGCCATGGCGTTGGCCTGGTCACGCCTTCACAAAAAAGGCAAAACGGTCTTCATCGTCGGCTCGGGTCATGCGCGCAAGGATTTTGGCATTCCCTGGTATCTGGAGCGCCTGAAGCCGGGTATCAAGGTTTATAGCGTGGGAATGAATGAAAAGGGCGCGGAAACCGATGCGGGCGTTTATGATAAGGTGATCACCACCGAAGCGGCGGAACGGGACGATCCCTGCGCGGGGCTCAAGGAAAAGTTTTCCAAACCCGCAAAGAATTGATCACGAAGCCTTGCGCTGATCCAGATGCTGCAGAATTCGGGCCAGGTCTTTTTTAGTGAAGGGCTTGGCCATGAACTCATCCATGCCGGCTTCAAAGCAGCGGCGACGATCGTCTTCAAAAGCATTCGCCGTCATGGCCACGATCATCGGCGGCGGACAGCCCACGCGCTCCCGAATGCGCCGCGTGGCGGTCAGCCCATCCATGCCGGGCATCTGCATATCCATGAAGATCAAGTCATAGTTCTTCAGTTCAAGCTGCTGCAGGGCCATCAGCCCATCTTCCGCGACATCGACATCCATGAAGCCCATGGTCTGCAGGAGCGAAGTCACGACGATCTGATTGATCTTATTGTCCTCGACCACCAGGATAGTGCGGCTGGTATTCACTTGAAACTCCGGGCCAGGCTTTTCGATAGGAACACGATGCAGAGGAGTCACCTGGGCGGTGGCCAATGGCAGGATCAGACGAAAGGTGGAACCCTTGCCCAGATCGCTTTCCATTTCCATGCGTCCGCCCATCAGTTCGGCCAAGGACGCGGAAATAGTGAGGCCGAGACCTGTCCCACCAAACCGCCGGGAAATCGACGAATCAGCCTGGGAAAAGGCCTGAAAGAGTTTATGCTGATTTTCCCGGCTGATGCCGATCCCGGTATCCTTCACTTCGATGCGATATTCAAAATGGTTCGCATCCCGCGATTCTCCACCAAAAACCAGCTGAACATCACCTTGGTCCGTGAACTTGATGGCGTTGCTGAGAAGATTCAGAAGTATCTGCTTGAAGCGGGCGGCATCACCCAGAGCGATGCGCGGCAGGGATGGATCGAAGGTGAAAAGCAGCGGCAAATCCTTCTGGCTGGCCTGGGGCATCAGAAGCTTCACCGTCTCCTGCGCGCTTTGCTGAATATCAAAGGGCGCGTGTTCCATGTGAAGACGCTGAGTCTCGATCCGACTCAGGTCGAGCACATCATTCAAAACAGTCAAAAGACCCTCGCTGCAGGATTCGACCGTGTGGATCATTTCCTTCTGGGTCTGCGTCAGCGGCGATTCCTTGAGCAGCGAAAGCATGCCGAAGATACCGTTCAGCGGCGTGCGGATCTCATGGCTCATGTTGGCTAAAAAATCCGACTTCGCGCGCGACGCTTCTTCCGCCTTGGTCTTGGCTTCCTGCAGCCTTTCCTCGCGTTCCATCTGCTCGGTGGCATCCCAGTTCACGCCGGTCAGGACTCTGGTCTGATGCACGTTATCAAAGATGATACGGGCGATGCTGCGCAGATGGCGAATGCCGCCGCTGGGAAGCATGATGCGGACCATGGCATCCATGACCGTTCCATTTTGTATGCAGTCCTGGAGCTGCTGCTCCATATGCGCACGATCATCAGGATGCAGGACATCCAGCCAGTTGGATGGAAAAGAGTCCGCCGTCCTTTCATGCATCGCATAAATCTGCTCATCGCGATAGACGGCGCCGGTAAGCATATTCCATTCCCAGATACCGATGCGTCCCACCTTCAAAGCCAGCTCCAGGCGTTCCCGGGCCTGTCTTGCATCTTCGGCGAGGCGGCGGCTCTGCGTCACGTCCTGAAAGGTAGCCACGACATGGCTGGGATTCGCCACATTCTCATCGAAGAGCGGAACGGAATTGATGGAAATCCAGCGCTTTTCGCCGACTCCGCTGCTGATTCCCATGATGACGTTTCGCAGGATCTGGCCCGTGGCCAGTGTCACCATCGCCGGATGTTCATTGCCAGGAAAGGGCGAGCCGTCCTCACGCGAGGCTTGCCAGCGAGGATCTATGGAGCTTCGTCCCAAAAGTTCATCTTCGGACAGGCCCAGAATCTTGTGCGCTGCCGCATTGAAACCGACAATGCTGCCATCGGCTTTCTGCACGACAAAGCCGTCCAGCATATTATTCAGAATTTTTTCGTAGCTCTGGTTCAGCTTGCCGAGGGCTCGTCTGTGGTATTGCCAGGCCTGCAGGCAGCCAAGGGCCAGAAGGGCCAGGGCGACCATGAGGATTAAAAAATTTTGAGACAGAAAAGCCAGCATCATCGTCCCCTAAACTGGGTCACGGCTGACTCATCGGTGCTTTCGCGAAGTGATTTCTTACTTTGGGGGCATGAAAAAAGCAGTTGGGAAACTCCCAACTGCCCGTAAGCAAACCATCGAACCGTAAGACAGAGATCCTGCCTTATTCGGGTAACGTATAGTGGATATCGATCCGGGATTCCGCGGAAGGATCCTGATTCAGAGTGATCGAGGACCCTGTGCGGACGAAGTCTTTGGTGGCTTCACCGTCCACATAAACGCTCCACTGACCCAGATCAGGATTCTGGATGCCGGAGACCTGGAAGACCTTCATGATGTCCGTGTACTTATAGGCGAGCGTAAATTCCATCGCCGTGGTCACAGCGCAGGTGCTGATCAGCTTGTCATCCAGGATATCAAGGCCCATGCCGAGGTCACAGCCGCCAGCAGCGCTCAGGATGTCCGCACTGCCAGGAACGGGCATGCGGCCGATTTCAAAGGCGCGGGTGGCGCCATCGGGCAATTCATAGCCAAGGGTCAATACCTTGCCGGCTTTATGCGATTCAGCCGCGATGGTAAAGATGTTCCCGCTCTGGGTGAAAGAAACCGGAGTGCTGCCGTCCAGGATCTTGATGTTGCGGGCGTCCTTGCTGAGTGGCAGTGTATAGGAAAGACGCGCGCCAGCGTTTTTATTGTAGCCGATCTCGATCGTCTGCCCGTCAGCAGGAATGCTTTTCAGAACGACTTCGCCGGTGCCGGCATCGAAGGTGAAGTTGGAGGTCGCAAGGCCATTGACGGTGACCTTGAGCGAATCCGCCAGCGGCATGGCCGTGGTCTTAAAGCGATCGAGCAGAGGCTTATTTTCCCGATAATCGAGCGTGATGGTCGCCATATCCTGCGGCGCCTGGGTGAAGCTCACCGTACGGCCGTTGACCGCATATGAGCCTGCGGCTGCCATGGCGCCATTGATTTTGGCGACTACAGTTCCGCTGGCAGGATCCTGGTTCAGCGTGAAGCTGGTCATGATGGGTTTGGCGCCGACTTTATATTCAGCTATCACTTTCGAACCGGCCGCAGGCTCTTTGCCTGGCAAAAAGGTGATGACCTTGCCCAACTGCGTATAGGTCGTGGGATCAAGGGCCTTGACGGTTCCATCCATAGCCTGGATGGAAAGCTTAAGGGAGCCGGCATCAGGCAGGGACTTCATCTCGAACTGATTATTCAACAAGAGGGCGATGCTATCCGAGATACGGTTCAGAGTCGTCTTATAGCTGTCGTCACAGATATTACCGTAGTTCACCGCACCGTTGGCTTTGTAATCAAAGAGTCTCAGATACTGCGGCGCGGCGTTGCCGGCGGTCGAGCACAGGGCTTTGGAAGGGGCGACGATACCGTAAAATCCAGCGCTTTTGCCGATCATACGCTGCAGGGTGTTTTCGGTGTAATTGATCAGATAGGATTCCTTGGCCCAGGGCAAAGATCCGCAATCCGAGCCGTCGAGGCTGCAGTTGTCTTCATCGCTCACGATCAGAACAGCCAGCGTCGAACCCGGACGCAGCCAGGGTTTTTCCGTACAGCGAAGGCCCACGACGGCCTGGCGAATCCCCTGCTCATTGCCGCTGCCCGAGATGCCAGCATTCACGGCATTGGCGAATTTGGTCGCGGCATCCACTTCACCGGCTTTGATCAAGGTCGTATTGCAGAGCTCCTTGCCTTCCGCTGCGGCCGTGTTCAAAGACACGCCGGACGGCACAGCGGGAGCGGTTGTGATGACGCTGATCTGCCAGTTGGAGTCCTTGATCGAGGCGAGCAGCTCGTTCAGTTTGCTCGCAAGGTTCGCCTGCTCCTGTTTCATCGAACCGGAGTTATCGATGACGATCAGGATATCAGCCAGACCCTTGCGGGCCGCTTGATCGAATTCCTCTTTCATCGGCGTTCCGGCGTTCCCTTGGGTAAAGGTTTCCGTCAGAAGATTGCGGCTCAATTGAGTGAAAGTGTCCTTGACCGGAGCCAGGTTATCCTCAAGAGTGAAATCCATCCTGGCGGCTTTGGGCTCAAGGGTGAAACGGAAACTGGCATCCTTGGTCGAGGACGCCTGGAAGCTACTGATGATGGTATCTGGTTTTTTGCTCGACTCCATGCTGACAGTTTCCACCTTCGCAGGAATCGGTATCTGATCCGACGATTCATAGGTCGCATCACCCGATTGGGCTCCGGCGTCCCCCGAAGCAGGTGCCGAGGTCGCAGCTTTCTCGTCGGTCAACGAACGACCGGATTGGAATCCAGCATCATTACATGCCGACAGAAGGCCCAATGCGAGACCTAAAGTCAGCCCAGGCGTAAGTTTACGTCCCCAAAAAAGAGTCATGCAGGCTCCCCTCTCGTGTTCTTGCTATGCGCGGAACTAAAAATCTTATCGGCCCCCTAGGGGAGAGGGTTTGGGGAATCCGGATTTTTTCGAAATGTTTGGGGCTTGGGCTTTGGATTCAAGTTTAGGCGAAAAAAGTCGAGGGAACTTCGAGGGAATGCTTACCCGAGGAAAGATTGGGGAGCCGGGCTCCCCGCTCTTTATTTCTTCACTTTTTCAACGTATTCGCTGGTCCGGGTGTCGATCTTCAGCACGTCGCCTTCCGAGATATGGAAAGGAACGGTGACGACGAGGCCGGTTTCCATCGTCGCCGGCTTGCCGCCGCCGCCCGAGGTGTCGCCTTTGATGTTGGGCTGGGTTTCCTTGACTTTCAATTCCACGAAGTTATCGACTTCGACCGTCACAGGGCGGTTTTGGAAGAAGGTCACGCGCACCATGCTGTTCTCGATGATGAAGTAGCGCGCATCATCCAGATCGTCTTTTTTCAAGACGACCTGATCATAGGTCGCCATATCCATGAAGGTATAACTTTCGCCATCGTTATACATGTACTGCATTTCTTTGAAGTCGAGGTCAGGAACGTTGACTTTCTCGCCCGCTTTGAACGTGATTTCCAGCACCTGCGCCGTCTCAAGATTCTTGATGCGCGTGCGAACGAAAGCCGAGCCTTTGCCTGGGTTCACGTGTTGGAATTCCACGATGACAAATGGTTTGCCATTATATTCAATCTTAAGGCCCTTCTTGAAGTCGGTCGTCGCGTACATGGAAATTCCTTCTTATCATTCGTGGAGTTGCCTAAGTCATACTGAACCTTAAGCAACGTTATGCAAATTCGAAACGCTCTAACCTATCTCAAAAAATGAGAATCGCCTAGTCTCCGATGCCCCGTTTAGGCAGTTTCTATTCCGTTTTGGCGTCAGTAAGGCGACTGCGACTGAGGGTAAAATCGCGAAGTTCACGAACCAGATCCACATGCCGGAGCACGCGCAAAAGCGGGCCGCGATAGTGGTCGATCGCGACATGCCGTTCCCGCTGGATGCCCAGGCCGGGGCCGCGCAGATCCCGCCCCGAGGTGACGTGAATAATGTCACCAAGGCCGCTCGCGTGCTTCTTTTCGAGCATCACAACATGGCCGTCATAGACCAGAAGGTCCCCAGGAAGAGCCCTTTGACTGCGACTTCCCACATCGACCAGCGAATAGTTCTTCAAAAGCGCATCGGCCCCCAAGGTATTCATCAGGGCTGTGGTCAGATAGGTGGCAGGGAGACCGGCCAGCTTGAAGACTTCATAGGTAAAGTGACTGCAGTCCAGGCTGCAGCTGGCGCAGGTGGGACAGGCCCGGAGCCGTGAGTCCTTGTCCGGCTTTTTCAGACCCAGACACTGATTGCAGGCCTCGCAGTCCTTGACATCACCCAGTTTGTTGCCGCCCATCACATAGGAAATGGACCAGTTGTCCAAAAGATGCCGGGCCTGGCCTAAAACCTCGTGCCGCTTAGGCAAAGGCGAGCCCTCCAGCCGGGCAAAGCCGGTTGCCATCAGAATAAGCAGGTAGAATATGCCTCGTGTCATCACTATCCCCGTCAACTGACCTTATTTTATCATACCTATAGGACCTCAATCGAACGGCAGAGTAGGCTCTCGGCACAGCTTTTGTCAAGTTGGCAGAGATTCCAGCAAAAGGATCCAAATTTGTCGCGTCAGTTCAAAATCGCGCTGACCATTGAAGTGGCCATTATGCTTTGCCTCTGGAGCATCGGCTATCTTTTCTGGACGACCATCTGCAGCAACTCCTTGGATCAGTGCTTCGCCGAAGACACCTTCTGGACCCGCTCCGGTTTTCTGATCCTTTCGATCGTGCGCCCCTTCTTCTTTTCGCCCCTTATGCAGGCGGCCTATATCGGGGGTGCGAGTTTCGGTCCCTTCTGGGGCTCGCTGCTGACTGTTTTTGGAGCGGCGCTTTCGGCGATGGCCGTTTACTATCCTGGACATATTATCGGTAAGAAATTCGTAAGACCCTGGCTCAGCGAAAACCTGCCCTCGACCTGGCAGCTGCTGCGCACCCAGGATTATAAGGTGATTTTCGTCACCCGCTTCATTCCGCTCTTTCCCTTCGATGTGATGTCGCTGCTCTACGGCATGGCCGACTTTCATGCCAAGCGCGTGTTCGTCTTCACGCTGATCGGATCCATTCCCGAGGTCTTTTTCTTTGCGAGCTTCGGTGAACCCGCAAGCGATGAAGCGATGATGCGCGGTCTTCGCAATATCGCCGTCTTCGGTTTCATGACCCTCATACCCCTTCTGATCTATGAGTTCATTTCAAGGAATAAAGGCAGCAGCCTTTGGACCCGGCTGAAGCGGGTTTACTATGAACTCCTTTACGAAGCCCGGGTGAATAATGAAATCGTCAAAAGGCATCAGTATTCATCGGACAAGATTCCGATCATTTTGCTTTATGGCTTCGGTTCGTCGCGCAAGACGCTGAACGTGATGGAAAATCTTCTGACCAAGCGCGGTTTCGAAGTGATGAGCTTCAACCTCGGCGGCTCGCTCGGCGTTTTCTTCACCCGCGGTATCAAGGAAACGGCAGACTTCATCGATCGTAAAATCCAGCGGCAGATGAAACGCTATGGCTTCAAAAAAGTGCATATCGTCGCTCATTCGAAGGGCGGACTGGTCGCGCTGTGGTGGCTGCTTCGTATGGGTGGGTCGGAATATTGCGATCGGCTCATCACCTTGGGCACGCCGTTTAAAGGGACCTGGCTCACCTATCTGGCCATGTTCACGCCCTTTGGCTGGTTTTTCAAGGACGTCTGGCAGATGGCTCCCGGCTCCAGCTTTTTGATCGAGCTGCATAAGAGCCCGCCGGTTCCTGGTCTGAAAGTATTCTGTTTTTATTCGAACAAGGACAAAGTGTCGCCAGGCACCAAGGCCGTGTTCGAACATTCCAGCGATGTCACGGGTATTCCCATGCATCATGTCGCACACTTTCAGTTCCTGGCCCGCCGTGATGTCACGCAGGCCATCGTTCGCATACTCCGCCAGGATGCTGCCAATGGACGTGGACGCCGCGGCCGGGACAATGGTCCGCGAAGCCAACCCGGGAGCGCGATTCAGGATCTTGATGAAGATCAGCCGGCGGAAACAGGTGAAGAGGAATTCGATTCTCACTCGGGCGCAGTCTGATCTATACTGGGCACTTTCGATCGAATTGGCAGACACCGTGGAGCGTCGATTTCACATATGGATTCCCAAGGCCCCAGCCTCGCAGCTAAAGAATCGTGGTGGCACTACGAAGGTTCCGTGCATTTCATCGTGCGCGCGCAACCCTTCCGTCTGCTGATCCGCGCCCGTGGTCGCCGCATCTCACACCGTGAACTGATTGCCGAGCTCGATTACCTGGAGCATGATTTTATTTTTTCGCCCGCTGACCTGAGCGAGATCTTTCCCGTCGGCGCGCCCTTGAATATTCAGCTGAGCGCGGTCGGTCCTGAAGCCGGCTTCGTCGTCGCCACGGGGGAAGTCCTGCACCGCAACCTGCAGGGGCACAGCCTTCAGCTGCATGTTGGGTTCAAACGGGTCGATGACGAGCTGGAAGACCTTTTGGCTGAGCTTGGCGCCAACGGCACCCGGTCTCCCGGTGCCTTGCATTAAAACGACTTCCAGAATTTGTAATTAAGTTCCAAGATCTTGATGCCTCGGACGCAAGCTGCTATTGCTGTTAGTCAGTTTTCAGTCATTTTAACAGGGCGAGTGGGCCGTGAAGAAAAAAAACAAAGTTGTGCATCCTGAAGCGAACTACGAAAGTCTTTTGCGTATCTTCACGGTTCCCGAGAGCGAGAACAGTACGCTCGGAAGGATCGAAAAGCAGATTTCCGAAAACCTCGTCGACTTTTTCAAAGAGCACATCGTTTCGCGCGTGATCGCCCCCAATGAGCTGGAGCGGAATTTTCTGGATTCACAGATTCCCGAAGAGCCTACCTTCGTGTCGGAACAGGCTGATTTCCTGCTGAAGAACGTGGTCGCCGAATCCGTGCACGTGGCCTCGCCGCGTTTCATCGGACACATGACCTCGGCGCTGCCTTATTTCATGCTGCCGCTGTCGAAGATGATGATCGCTCTGAATCAGAACCTCGTGAAGATCGAGACCTCCAAGGCCTTCACGCCTTTGGAGCGCCAGGTCCTCGGCATGCTGCACCGGCTCATTTATAATCGCAATCAATCGTTCTACGACGAGCATATCCAATACTCAGGCAGTGCCCTGGGCGCCTTCTGCTCCGATGGAACCATCGCCAACCTCACCGCGCTTTGGGTGGCGATCAATCGTCTGTTCCGTCCTCAGCAGGATTTCGCCGGCATCGGTGATGAAGGGCTCTTTGCTGCCATGCAGCATTACGGGTATAACGGGGCCGCGATCCTGGTGTCCCGCCGTGGGCATTATTCCTTGAAAAAAGCGGCCAACCTTCTGGGCATCGGTCGACGCAACCTGCTTTCGATTCCGACGGACTCGAACAATAAGATCATCATCCCCGAGCTTTTGGAAACGATCCAGCGCTGCAAAAAACAGCGCATCGCGATCGTGGCTGTGGTCGGCATCGCCGGCACAACCGAAACCGGCAGCGTGGATCCCCTGGATGAGCTGGCTGATGTCTGTGAAGCTCATGATATTCATTTTCATGTGGATGCCGCCTGGGGTGGACCGACGCTTTTCTCGAAGAAGTACAAGCATCTTCTGAAGGGAATCGAGCGGGCCGATTCGGTCACCTTTGATGCGCATAAGCAGCTTTATGTGCCAATGGGCGCAGGCATGGCTCTTTTCAAAGATCACAAGTCGCTGACGCTGGTGGCCCACTACGCGGAATACATCATTCGCAAAGGCTCGCGCGATTTGGGTCGCATGACGATCGAAGGTTCGCGTCCGGGCATGGCCATGCTGGTGCATTCGGGTCTTCGCATCATGGGTCGCAAGGGTTATGAACTCCTGATCGATGGCGGCATTGAAAAGGCCCGCACCTTCGCGGAAATGATCAAGGCCACCGAAGATTTTGAATTGATCTCGGAACCGGAGCTTAATCTTCTGACCTATCGCTTCGTACCGGCTGATGTGCGGCGCTTCATGGCGACCTGTTCCAAAGAGGAACTCTTCAATATCAACGCCCACCTGAATCGCTTGACTATTACCATTCAGAAAGAGCAGCGGGATCGCGGCGCCTCCTTCGTTTCGCGGACCGCGCTGGAACCAGCCCTTTACCACGGCCAGCTTATTAACGTCTTCCGGGTAGTTCTGGCCAACCCCTTGACACAGGTCCAGCATTTGGAGGAAATTCTCGTCGAACAGCGCGAGATTGCCCGCCGCCTGTTATCGGGTGAATTGGCTATGGATTATTCAGAGCAGGATGAAGGTGAGCCCCGCAAGCTTGTGACGCAAGGCTCCTGATCAGGGACTTTGACCAAACTTTGCGGAAGGGATGGACTTCATGACCCAACTGTCAGTTTTCCCGGTAAATGGACCTTGATGTTTTACCGTTAAGCTGTATGGTCGGATTCAATGGAGTACCCAATTTTCATGGAACGAAGCAAAGCCCTTCTTTTGATAGCAGACGATGAAGAGATGAATAAAATCATCCTCGCCCGTCGCCTGCGTAAGGAAGGATTTGTCACCATTGACGTTGCCGACGGCTCCCAGGCGGTCGACAAGATGCGGGAATTAGCTCAAAATGGCCGCCCCGATCTTGTCCTCATGGATATCAATATGCCCGTCATGGATGGCATCGAAGCCACCCGGATTCTGAAAGCCGAGTTTGCCGATCTGCCCATCATCGCCGTCACGGCCTGTATGGTTCCTTCCACTGATTACACGCATTATGGCTTCACGGAACTCTGCACCAAGCCCATCGACTTCAATGAACTCATCGCGAAAATCGACAAGCATCTCAACCGAAAATCCTAGGAGATTCATCTTCCATGTCATACCAAAGGCGCTATGCATTGGTTCGACCACTGCCTCGATCTTTTTCCGCCGCATTGCAGCAAACACCTGTACCTATCAACGTCGACCTTGCCCATGCTCAGCACGAACGCTATACGGAAGTGCTGCGGGGCCTTGTCGGACAGCTGATCGTGGTGCCGGTGGATGAACACTATCCCGACTGCTGCTTTATCGAAGATACAGCCATCCTGGTGAATTCGGTGGCCGTGATCGCGCGCATTGGAGCGGACAGCCGCCGGGGTGAGAGTTCGGCTGTTTATTCCGTTCTGCATAAGCTGCAGCAGATCGAGCCTTCCCTGCGCCTGCATCGCTTGACCGAACCGGCGACGCTCGATGGTGGGGATGTGCTGCAGATGGGGGGAAAGATTTTCGTCGGGCTTTCCAAGCGCACCAATCAGGACGCCGTCCTGCAGCTCGAAGCCCTATTTCCAGGCCGCGTGGTGGCCTTGCCTGTGGCGGCAGGCCTGCACTTGAAATCCGTGCTCTCGGCCTTGGATGACCATACGCTCCTGGTTGAAGATGCACCTCCGGCTCGCGCCATGGCCGAACCGATCCTCGCGGCCCTTCCTGATGCCGAGGCGATCTATCTGCCGGACGCCGTGGCCGCCAACGTCGTCCGAGTGGGCGGCACCGTTCTGATCCAGGATGGATTTCCTGAGAGCGAAACCATCCTTCTGCGTGCGGCTGCACAGCGGCAGCTGGAGGTTGCGAAGCTTGATATGAGTGAGCTGATCAAAGCGGATGGAGCTTTGACCTGCTGCAGTTTGCTTCTGGAGTAAGCTTTCAAAATTCCGGCTGACGGAACTGGCAAGTCTGCGGCAAAGCCAAGGGGCATAAAGCTTCCACGCCCCTTGCAATCTGGATATAAACATTTCGAATATGCGGATAGTTTTGCAAAAGCGCGAGGCTTTGCAATTCCACCAACTCTTCACTCTCGATCATGATGCTCGTATTCCTTGGGTCGCGCAGCCAAACTTCAGCATCCTCACAGCTCGTCTGATGCACCGCGGCCAGCATCGCTTTCACAGTGAGCGCCTGTGCGAACGTCAATTGGTCTCTGGCCATACAAAGACTATAAAATGCGCCTTTTTCAAGTGGAGTCGCAGGATCGGGAAGCGGTGAAGGTGTCGGGACGCCTGGCCTGGGCGCTGGCTTTTGGTTGACGGAAATGCCGGCCACAGCGCCATTGGACTTCTTACCTTTCGCAAAGAAGCGATCATCATCTTCTTTGGTCGTGCGGCAGCTGAGAAGCAGAAGGCCCGTGAGTAAGCTTACTATAAAACGCATGATGCAACCTCTTTGATAAACGAAAATCATAGCTATCAATATATCTGGACGGTCAGTCAGTGTCTCGTCCCGAACTTCGTGTGAAGTTTATTTTTTTCCTGCCGACATCTGCCATCATGAAAATAAAAGCTGCATAATAGTTGAAAAGCAATAGAGGGAGTTTTTGATATGCTGCTGCTCATGAAGCGGACCTGCCGCTTCTGTCTGCTTGGGATGCTCTTATGCGCGAATCAGGTCCATGCAGCCCAATGGGGCGTTATCGCATCGACCTATGATACCCTGCGCGAATTTTCTGTCGTTGGAGATGGGACCCTGACGGAAACCTTACAGGAGGCGATCCAGATCTGTCGTAAAAAGCGCCCAGGTCAGGACTGTTTTGCGGTTGCGGCCGTGCAGGACGGTTGCCTTGCGTGGGCTGTGGATCGGCGTGGGCACTATGGTTGGGCCCAGTTGAAGGGCTCGCGCCTGAACACGGAAGCCATGGCCACCATGGAACGCAAAGCTGTGGAACAATGCCTTCAGGATCCAGAGTCCGGCCGCTGCCGCGTTGTGAAAACGATCTGCACCGACGACCCCGTTCTATAAGCCGCTTCGAAACTTCCCGGAAAACACCCGCAGAGTTTCCTGTATATCTTCCCGATTGTTGTGTGCGTGCGGCGACAGGCGCAGACCCGGCCCGCGCCGCGCGTGACTGATCTTGTTTTTCTTCAGCGCTTGACTCATCGACTCGATATCCGCCAGCGGGGTGGCTGCACCGGCCGTGACATTCAGCATCGGCGTCACAACCTTGGGACCATTGGGGCGTGCGACCCGGTAGCCGAGTTCGTCGAGGCCATCGGCCAGCATCTGACCAAGATCGAGGCTTCTCTGCAGAAGTCGCTGCGTTCCGAGAGTTTGGATGAGTCGCGCGGATGTGCCGAGCGCAAGGATTTCCAAAACCGATCGTGAACCGGATTCGAATCGCGTCGCATCCTGCTTCGGAACGCAGACCATGCTGGTCGGATCATCGCAGGTCCCAAAGGTTTGCGCGCCGACGTTATGCGGCCTTAATGTTTGCACCCTCTCGGGCCTGATGCAGAGGTAGCCTGCGCCGACGGGTGAGGTCATCCACTTGTGCGACCCACCGACCAACGCATCAATGCCCGAGTTCTTGAAGGAAAAAGGTCGATTGCCGATGGCCTGGATGCCGTCGACGACGATCCAAAGATCGCGGTCTTTCTTTAATTCCACCAAAGGGGCGAGGTCGGTCAGAGCGCCGGTTTGAAACTGCACCCAGGACACAGCGATCACGCGCGTGCGATCCGTGACCAGGGCCAGAAGTTTCTCAACAGGCGTGGCAAGGTCAGGGCCCGATTCCGCCAGCACGAGCCGCGCTCCACTGCGTCGGCAGGCCTCCTGCCAGGGATAAAGATGGGATCCATACTCCTGATCCCACATGAGGACTTCCTGGTCGGCCTTGAGATCCATCTGAAAGGCGAGCTGACTCACCGCATGGGATGTGCAGGAAAAAAACGCGACGGATCCTGTCTCGGCATCCAGAAAAAGGGCCATATCATGCCGCGCTTCCTCGATCGCTTCCATGTAAGCGTCATTGCAGAACATGCCCTCGCGGCGATAGCGTTCCACCCAGTGATGAACGATGGCTTCGGCCTTGATATTGATCGGCGAAAGGCCCGCGTTGTTCAGATGAATCAGTCCGGGCTTGCTGGCGAAGTAGGTGCGAAAGTCCTTGTCCATTGCGTTCGTCCTTTTATCCGTCAGATCCTCGTGAGTGAAAGCCGAATGTGCTCCATCAGATCCTGAATGGTTTGGCCTTTGGTGCGAAAACCCAGGATGCAGACACGAATCTGCAGCCTGTTTTCAAAGCGGCAAGCGGTCAGATAAAAACGCTGACTGCGATTGATGTCCAAAAGGAGAGCCGCGGTTTTTTTATCATCGCGGTCCTCACGCACACGGAAGGCCAGAAGCGAAAGGTCCGGCTCGGCGGTTAATTCGAGCTTGGGTTCCGCCTGAATCCATCCTGCGAGCTGGCGCGCGATCTGCCATTTTTCAGAAAGCTCGCGCCGATAATTTTCCAGGCCGAAGGTTTTCAGGGAAAGCCAAAGACGCAGACCGCGGAAGTCGCGGGACAGCTCGGGGGACATATCACTGTAGTTCGGCTGTTCAGTATCCGGAGCTTGCATATAAGAAGATTCGAAACCCCGCGGCCACTTCAGACTCGAGGCGTCGCGCATTAAAAGAACGCCTGTTCCGTAGGGCATATAAAGGGATTTATGGGGATCGAGGGAAAGCGAGTCAGCGCGTTCGATTCCGTTCAGGACCTTGCATTCCGGCACCAGGCGGAAGAATCCGCCGTAGGCGGCGTCCACATGATACCAGAGCTTTTCCTGCTGCGCGATCGTCGCGAGTTCATCCAGCGGATCCACCCGACCCGTGTTGGTCGTTCCTGCTGTTGCGAAAAGGAGAACGGGATGAAGACCCTGCTTTTTATCCGTTTGGATGCGCTGCTTCACGAGTGCGGGTGAAAGTCTTCCGTCCTCGGTCGGCAGTACGCAGGTTTCCTCAGGCGCGAATCCTGCTGCGAACAGCGCCTTGCCGATGCAATGATGGGCCTGATCGGAAACGTAGACCCGCCGTTGACCGAAGGGAGCCGGTCGCGACTGCCGCGCGGCAATCACCGCGGAAAAAATCGCCAGGGATGATCCTGTGGTGATCCAGCCGCCGCCTGTTTCAGGGAAGTTCATCATGGACAGGAGCCAACGAATCACCTGCTGCTCCAGCTGCACAGCTGTCGGCGCGTTGGTATAGGTTCCGGTGTAGGGATTCAAAAGCATGGCCAAGGCCTGGCCGATCGCCGCGACGGGCTGAGCGGCACCAGCAACATAAGCCATGTAACCCGGATGCCCGACCCTTTCATCGTGCTGGCTGAGGTTCTGCACGAGACTTTGCAGCAGCTGATTCAAATCCTCGCCCTTTTCAGGAGGCTGCGCGTCGTCAAAGATTTTTTGCGTGGGCAAGGAAGGCGCAGGAGCCCGCTCGTTAAAATGATCCCAGAAAGGCCGCAGCGCTTCAGTCATCATCTGAAAGCCATGGACCAGGGCTTCGCTGGACCATTCAAAACCCTGCGGCAAACTCCGTTCCCTGGTAATGGTCTGCACAGCGCCATCATTGTCGCTTTGCAAAGGGTCGACGAGGCGGAAACCGGCATGCTGGAAAAAATGCGGGCGGAAATGAAAGCGCGCGTGAACGCTGGCTTCGTCCCCGACGCTGATAAAACTGCCGCCGGCTATCATCTGATGGCGTCCATCAAAGCAGGGCGTACTGAAATCATCGTAGTAAGGGTGAACCTTGAAACCGGAAAGCGGATGAAAGTGATCTTCCAGCCACTGCCAGACATTTCCAAACACATCGGCGAAGTCAGCGTCCCTGGCCACTGGACCTTCGCTGCCGAACTGCAGATGATCCAGGGCCGGACCATAGCCGTGGGAACGCAGGCGATAGTGCTCCGCTTCCGTCAGGAGCCGGCGTGGAACAGCCGAGCCGTCTTTTTCCGTGAGCCAGCTCGCATAGGCCTTCGCTTCATAATGGTTGACGACAACAGGCCAATCCCAGGGCATGTGAACCATTTCAAAACAGGTGCGCAGTCCGTATTCGTGCGCGCCCTGAGCCCCGATCGGTATCCAAAACGTTGGCCATTTAATATTGCGGAAGCTGCGCCAGCGCCATCCGTCTTCCGACCAGTAGCGCGCCTCGCGATAGCCTCCAGCTTTCACGAACTCAAAAAACTCGCCGTTGGTGACCATATGCTGCTGACACTGAAACGCTGCGACCTCTCGCACATCCTGTCCATATTCATTATCCCAGCCATAGCTCGGGAAATCAGGGGATTTGCCGATCGTGCTGGAGCCGGCTGCGACGTTTCGCCAGGAATTCACGGGATAATCGCGTCCGGGCTCGGGGGCTCGCCATGGATGTTTACCTGTGGTTTCATAGCGCCGCGCGCTCGGATGCAGGGGCGCAAAATGCGGGGGACGCTGCACAAGGCGCACAGGTAATTCGCGCATCAGGACCGAGGAGGTTTCGAGGTGAATGCGCTCATGCTCCATTCCCATGAACAGAGCCCAAAGCGGCGAGTCCATGGTGATGGGCGCATGGCCGTCGGCAAGTCCGTCATGCGTGGCGATCAGAGTCGCAACAATACGGTAAACCTGGCGACGATAGTCCCGGCAGGCGGCGATATCCGGCCATTCCATCTCATTTTTGGAAAGATCGTCCCAGCTCATCTCATCGACGCCGGTTTCAAAAATCCTTTCAAAATAGGCATTCGGCGTACTGTCGAGCAGACCCGCCACATGAAGTTTGTTCACGAACAGAACAGCGGGATGCACATAATAGAAAACGAGCGGATGCCTGAGACCGTGATAGGGCGGACGATAGAAGGCCTCTTCCTCGGTCAACGCGGCAAAGAGCAGCTCGGTCAGCACCCAACCGTTGTCAAAATAGGCCTGCACCTCGGAACGCTTGCAGCTCTCAAGGTCGGGAGCCTTCAAGGCTGTGATCCAGCCTTCCGCGGTACGGCCAGGGCAGGCGGCATCCTTGGGGTTGGGCCCTGTCCACCATGAATCATCGCGCGGAAACGAGGGGGCCCAGCGGCCCAGGTTTCGGCGCCAGTCATCCTCAGGATGTTTATGAACAGCGGGCGACGTGAGATCGAGATTAGGATTCCGGGTCAGGCTGCTCGACATTATTAGGCTCCACGGCTGGTTTTCACCCAGACCAGTCTTTCACAAAGTCCCGGCTCTGAAAAGCCTGGGATCGTTCTGGGCTTTATGCTAGATGAGAAAGCTTAAGATTCTCTGAAGGAGACATAAATCATGCGACTCGGACTCCGCATCCTGCCCTTGCTCATGGCCTTGACACCAGGCCTGATCCAGGCGGCTTCGCCGGCAAAGTCGGCGACGAAAACCGATAATATTTTGCCCTTGACGGTTACGGAAAAGACGCTGCCGAATGGCCTGAAAGTCATCGTGGTGCCCACGGGCTTTCCCAATTTGGTATCCCTGCAAATTCCCGTGCTGACCGGATCCCGCAATGAAGTGGAGGAAGGCAAGACCGGCTTCGCCCATTTCTTCGAGCACATGATGTTCCGCGGGACCAAAAATACGCCGCCTGAAGTCTATCAGGGTTATCTGACCCGCATGGGTGCGCGGCAGAACGCCTATACGACGAACGACTATACGAATTATCACACCACCTTTTCCAAAGATGATTTGGAATTGATGATGAAGATCGAAGCGGATCGCTTCCAGAATCTGGAATATCCGGAATCCGCATTCAAGACCGAGGCCCGCGCCGTGCTCGGTGAATACAATAAAAACAGCGCGAACCCCATGTCGAAGCTTTATGAAGTCACCAAAGACAAGGCGTTCACCACGCATACCTATAAGCATACGACGATGGGCTTCATCAAAGACATCGAGGATATGCCCAACCAGTACGCGTATTCCAAAGTCTTCTTCGACCGCTGGTATCGTCCCGAGAATACCGCCATCATCGTGGCCGGTGATGTGCAGCCGGCGCAGGTGATGAAGCTGGTGGAAAAATACTGGAGCAGCTGGAAGCCTGGTTCGTTCAAGTCGAATATTCCGAAAGAACCGCCTGCTCAAGGTCCCGTTTATGTGCATGTGCCCTGGACGAGCCCGACGCCGCCCATGGTTTCGGTTGCGTTCCACGGTCCGGCCTTTTCCGTCAAGGATAAGGACTATGCGGCTCTGGATCTTTTCTTCGACCTCGCGTTTGGGGAAACATCGGATATCTATAAGCAGCTGGTGATCGACGAGCAGAAGGTGACCCGTCTGGGGGCGATGTCGTCGAGTTCGCAGGATCCTGACCTTTTCGCGGTGAACGCGATGGTGAAAGATGTCAAGGACGTGCCTTATGTCCGTGACGCGATCATGAAGGTTTTTGCGAAGAGCCTGAGTGAGCCGATCAGTGCGGATCGTTTGAACGAAGTGCGTTCGAATATTCGTTATAGCTTCGCTCGTCGCCTTGATAATACGGAAAGCATAGCCTCGACGCTGGCGACCTTTGTTCGCTATGATCGGAAGTACGAGACTCTGAATCAATACTTCACCTTCAGCGCGACCATCACACCGGCCGATGTTCAGAAGGCGGCTCAGAAATATTTTACGGATAAGAATTTGGTCGTTTCCACGCTGTCTCAGGAAGCTTTGCCTGAGACCACGGGAAAACTCCCCGCGTTGGCCTCGTTTCAGCCTGTTCGGGCTCAGAAGGTCAATATTCCGGTGATCGCGCAGAAGAACCAGATTCCGCTTTTGAATATCAAGCTGCAATTCAAGGTTGGTTCCGCTCAGGATCCTGCGGGCAAGGAAGGTCTTGCTTATCTTGCAGCGTCCATGATATCCGACGCAGGTTCGGAGCGCTATCATTACGACGAGCTGCAAAAGGCCCTGTTCCCCATGGCCGCTGGCTTCGGTAGTCTGCCGGATAAGGAAGTCACCACCTTTACGATTTCCACGCACAAGGATCACGCGCAGAAGGTAATAGGTCTTCTGTCTCCCAGTCTTTTGGCTCCCGGTTTCCGTGATGAGGATTTCCAGCGTTTGAAATCCGTGCAGCTGAATAACCTGAAAAACAGTCTGCGGAATAATAATGAGGAAGAGCTGGGCAAAGAGCGTCTTCAGGAATGGGTCTTCGCCGGCACACCCTATGGCCATCCGGTGATTGGGACTGTGAAGGGTCTGGAGAGCATCACGCTCGATGATGTGAAGAATTTTGTGAAGAAGGCCTATACCCGCAGCAACGTGACCATCGGCGTCAACGGTAGCATTTCCAATGAAACGCTGGCCATGCTGCAGAGTGAGTTGAGTCAGCTGCCGGAAGGTCCCGCGCTGGCCCCTGCGAAAAATATCGCGGGTGCGAAGCCCAAGGGTCTGGAGGTCAACATCATCGAAAAAGGCACGCGGGCTACTGCGATTTCCTTCGGGGCGCCGATTGAAGTCACCCGCTCGCATCCTGACTTCGCAGCGCTGTGGCTGGCTCGGTCCTGGTTGGGTGAGCATAGAAGCTCGATGTCGCACCTTTATGAGCGTATCCGTGAAGTCCGCGGGATGAACTATGGTGATTATGCTTATATTGAAGCCTTTCCTGGCGGCATGTACTCCTTCTTCCCGAGTCCCAATATCGTCCGTCAGGCGCAGCTATTTGAGGTCTGGATCCGTCCGGTCCAGCCTGAGAATGCTCATCATGCTCTGCGGATCGCGCTTTATGAGCTGGATAAACTTATCAAGAACGGGCTGAGTCAGGACGACTTTGAAAAAACCCGCGAGTACATCATGAAGAACGTCTTCGTCATGACCGCGACCCAGGACCAACAGATTGGCTATGCGCTCGATTCCGCCTGGTACGGCACGCCGGAATACACAGCCTACATGCGCGACCGTCTGAGCAAGCTGACGCTCGACGATGTGAACAAAGCCATTCGGAAGCACTTCTCTGCCCAGAATTTGCGCATCGTCATGATTACTCAGGATGCCCAGGGGCTGAAGAAGCGCCTGGCGTCGGACGCGGTGTCCACGGTGAAGTATGATGGGGAGAAGCCCCAGGAGCTCCTGGACGAGGATAAGCTGATTGGCAGCATGAAGCTGAACATCCCCGAGTCCGCCATCAGCATTACCAAAGTGGATGATGTCTTCAAAGACGCGGCTCCGTTGAAGGTGACCTCTTCCTCGGATTCACGTCAGTGAAAAAAAGTTCTTGCAAGGTGGAGGGATTTCAGGCAAATCTACTAGCTCCTGAGGGGGTTTAGCTCAGTTGGTAGAGCGTTAGATTTGCATTCTAAAGGTCAGCGGTTCGATCCCGCTAACCTCCACCAGAAAAAAGCCGGCTTAATAAGCCGGCTTTTTTTATTCCTGAAGGATTGAAATGCAATGATAGGCTCTTCCCGATTCAGTGTGGGTGTCACCCTCAAGCCCTTCATGCGCACAGATTTAAAAGCCTTAGTCTATAGTGGCTCTTCCCGATTCAGTGTGGGTGTCACCCTCAAGCCCTTCATGCGCACAGATTCAAAAGCCTTAGTCTATAGTTTTTGAACTCCTTGAACCCGTAAGCCCTTCTCTGGCAAAGCTTTGCCTTTCGATTAAAGCCCTCAACGCGACCGTTGCTCATGCCTTTATGTCGGTGATAA
>NZ_DASTAT010000003.1 GCF_035712445.1 Oligoflexus sp.
AAGATCCGTCGGGAATACTGGCTACTGGCTCGGGAGGCGGAGTTCCAGCAGAAAATGATCGCCATGTACAAGGCCATGCAGGGGCCTCGAAATATCACACAAACCTAACCGATTTCATACGAGTTCAGAAAAAGCATGACAAGAGGGTTTGTTCTGAAACCGTAGTACGGGGGTACCAGAAATGGGTATAAACAGGTAAGATCGCGGCACGGACCTTTCATTTTCAGATAGAATTCTTGTTGTTGTCTCCATTTATCATAAATGGTGACAAGGGGATGGGGAAGCCCGGTGATGAAAATGCTTAGAAGAATATTAGGGAGTTGAGTGACAAAGGTTTGTGAGGATCCCCAATTCCGACCGACGTTTCTCCGTCACTTTCTTCCATTGATTCGTTTGAATCTCCCTTGTCAATAAGCACAGCACGGAGATTTGCATGAAGAAAAGTCGTTTCACGGAAGAGCTCTGAGGCCGCAGGAAGCAGGCGAGTCCAGTACATCTGCCATGGCCTTGGCATCAGCCAGCAGGCTTTTTCCAAGCGGAAGGCGGAAACGTGTTGCAGCTCAAAAAACGAGAGTCAAAGCGTCGGGTTTATAAGCCCGGGAACCCCTCACTAGCAGGCTGATTCAATTTCTTTCTGGAAGAAAATCAGGGGCATGTTCGTAGGCCCCCTAAAGGACATCGCACAAGTCATGCGATGCCGATATGTGACCTATCAGATTCTAGAGCGGCCGATTGACTCGCGACAAGCGCCCTTCAAGCTTCTGAATACAATCCGTCAAACTCGTATAAAAATCCCAGTTCAACTGATCATTTCTATCCATAATCGCCGCAAAAGTCGAATAACCTGCCACATCACAGCTCACATCGAACTTCTGCTTCAGAATGATCGTGCTGCTATCAATTTCCGTGGGGTAGGGGATGCTCATGGTAAAAAGCACGCGCGTACTATTTTGGGCGGTATCAAGGGTCACCTTATGAAAGCGAAAGCTGAAATCCCCCTCGCACCAGGTGTCACCACAGATATTGTCGATAGCTTTCAGAATCGTGGCTGTTTCAGCCTGGGGAGTCGTGAGCGCGGCGGCAAGCAGAAAAGCGTACATGATGAAGTCCCTCGAAAATAAGTTGGGACAACATCCGTACCATGGGCTGCCGAAACGAAACAGAAGAAAGATCAGATAGGCGGTTTCCGAAAAATTGCAAAAACCGCCCGGGCCGGAATCAGGGAAGCTCATGCCCCATGCCGGCTTGCAGGATTTCATGCCAGACCTCGCTGCTGATCGCGACCTCGGGTGCGGTCAGCATACGGAGCAGTCTTTGTTCGTTAGTCGTGCCGAGCACCGGAACAAGGCCCGCCGGATGACGCTGAAGCCAGGCCAGGACCAGCCCTTCCACGCTGGTCCCGAGTTCGTCAGCACGCAGCTGCAGAATTTTTGTCAGCTCGGGCTGATCTCCAAGCCGACCACCGGCCAAGGGTGACCAGATCATGGGACGGTAGCGCAGGCGCTGCGCGTGATCCAGGGTGCCATCGAAGAATACGGAAGGCCGCAGGGGATGGGCCTCGATCTGATTGGTGGCCATGGGCTCCGGGAGTCTTGACTGAAGAAGATCAAATTGGGCCGGCAGAAAGTTGGAGACACCAAACGCCCGAATCTTTCCGGACTGCCGCAGATCCTGAACAACGTCGGCGATCGCATCGGCATCCATCAAGGGATCAGGCCGGTGAATGAGAAGGAGGTCGAGGTAGTCGGTTTTAAGGTTGATCAGACTCTGCTCGACCGACTGACGAATATGCGCCGCGCTCGTATCATAGGATTTCACACGGTGGTGCGGCCTTGCCGGATTGATGAGGCGGATGCCGCATTTGGTCACGAGTTCCATGCGACTCCTGAGAGCCGGATTCATGGCGCGACCGAAAAGTTCCTCGCACTGATAGCCGCCATAGATATCGGCATGATCAAAGGTCGTGATCCCATGCTCGAAGCAAAGATCAAGCAGACGCTGGATGGAAGGAATATGGCCCTGGAGCGGGGCATTCACAAGACGCCAGGCGCCATAGATCAAGCTGGAAACTTCAAGTCCATTCGGAGCGAGCGCAACGCGTTTTACAGACATAGGGACCTCATGTGGAATTGGGGATGCTGACGGAGCCGTTCAAAATCAGCGGCATTCATAGGACCATAAATCGCCCCGGCCTCACGCAGAGGATTGGAGTTTTGCGAGGCCGCAACCTGCTTGAGCCAATCCAAAGAAAGGGGACGCTCCAAAAGTGAAAGTTCATTCGCTGCGATCGTCGTCTGATCCTTCTCGCCGATGCCGACGCCGATCCCCACGTAAAAACCGGCCAGAAGCCAGGTGCTGCGCACCGCAGTGGACCGCGTATAATTCGTCAGAAGGCAGGGGCGCGTATCATCGAGAGCCTGCCGCAGCTTTGTAAAATGTTCGAGGGTCCACATTTCCGGATTGCTGGTGGCGGAATAGGGATCATAAAAAATCGCGTGCGGCGCCGGCAGATCAGAACGGGAAAGGCTGTCTCGAAAATCCGCCCTGTGCAAATACCAGTGCACCCGCCCGATCTTCACCTGCCCCTTCTGCATCAGCTCGTCGATGGCCGCGCGATGAGGCTGAATATAAACCAGATGCTCGCTGTGATCACAGGCAAAACGCAAAGGCGCGAGCGTGTGATCGAAGCTATGAAGCTCGACATCATTGCGGACATCGGCCAGCGCGTCGATGGCCGCCACGGCATTGGCCGCCGCTCCGAGCCCCACATCCCAGATGATGAAGGGCTGATAATCCTGGCTCCGCTCCACGATCCTTTGCTGGACCACATGCAGAGCGCGGGCCTCCGCTTCAGGGCCGATCACAGGATGGAATGTCTCGCGATTGGACAGCAGGCGGAGGCTCGTGTGCCCGGACTTCAGGGTGATGAGTTCAAATCGTTCAGAGGACATGCCATTCTTTCCGTAAAGCGTGAACTGAAAAGAATTCATAGCGTAAACGAGGTCCAAAAATAAGGGAAATTTACCGAGTGGCTGATTTTTGATTCTTTCCGGCGGGCAAATTTTCTGTCAGGATTCTGCGATCTTGCGTCCAAGAACTGGGCAAACCCTGGGGGCCCTCCAGTGGTTTTCAGGGATTGGCGGCGGCCCTGATTTTGCAACTCCTCCCGGCAAAATCAATGGAGGAGCAACAATGACCGTTATCGTGAGCCCGCTCAAGCTCGTCGACGTTTTGCAGTATTCGTTCGGCTTTGTGCGGACCATGGTCCAGACCCGGCCTTTGAACCTTGCGCCTGAAAACTGGACGAGCTACGAGACGGATTTTCGGATTCCAGCCGCGACCTTCACCGAATGGCAGAAGGCCATCGGCAATCGCAACCCCTATGAAAATCGCAATACCCTTTATTCGTATATGAACACCAACGCCTTCTTCACCTGCGCCTCGCGCCTGGGCATCGACTTTAAAACCGTCATGCATCTTTCATCCGAGATCGAATATCGCGACCTCTGCTTTCAATTCGAGGCCGAGAAGAGCTATCGCTACAAAGCCCGCGTGAAGGACATCAAACCTTTTCCCGGTCGCGGCCGTGGCATTCTCGAAATCGAAATCCAGATCATGGACGGCGCTGCGGTGAAGATCGTCCACGTCGATCGCATGTTCTTCCGCGGTCTGCCCGCGCAGGCCTATGAAAAAATACTGGCGCGGCATACACCTGACGAAAAATACGCGGGAATTTCGCGTCGCGCGTCAGAACTGGCGTTGGATCATGAATTCAAAGCTCTCTTTCACGTGGGTCGTAAACTCGGCGTGCAGTATGGAATGCTCTCGGGCGATCTGAATCCCATTCATACCGTGGACCTCGTCTCGAAACTCTTCCGTCACCCCGGAAGTTTCATCCAGGGCCTTTGCGCCACCAACCTCGTTCTTTCGCTTTTGAAAGATAGCCTGGGCGTAGAGATCGGCAAGGTCGAAGTCATCTTCGCAAGTCCACTATTCTGCGGCCAGAACTATTATCTGGTGGTGAACGATTCGCGTTTCGAAGTTATTGATGACACCCATCAGGTGAAGGTCTTCGGTTCCTTCGAAGACTGCACGCACCTCCGCCGCCTCATGGGCACAAAATCCGCATTATAACAGCCAAAATCCTCGGAATGCTCCGACTTCGATCGGAGCGTTCTGTTGTTTTTTCTTTTCCATCCGAAAAGAGAAGACACTGAGGACCGCTATTGCATGAAACTACGCTTCCATCTTTTTCTTTACCTCCTTCTTTTGACCACAAGGGTTTTCGCGCAGCCCCAGGTGACCGACGGAGTTTTGGATCTGCGCGGGCAGGGCCTCACGGACACTATTGAGCTGCGTGGTGACTGGTCTTTTTACTGGCAAAAGCATGTTTTTCCCCATGAGTTTGCTTCCCACGACGGCGAGCGGGTGCTGCTGAAGGTGCCAGGAAACTGGTATCAGGATAAGCGTCATGACTTTTCGGTTTTCGGTTACGGGACCTATCATCTTCGCATTCAACTCGATCACCCCATGCCTCTGGCTCTTTCGCTGAGCGAAATCTGGGCCGCCTCGCGGATATTCGTCAACGGCAAGGAACTGGCCGTCTATGGTCAGCCGGGCCGCAGCGCCGCTACCCATCAGGGTCGCACGGGCATGAGCTACCTGATTTTCACTCCAGACTCCCCAACCCTTGATATCCTGGTGCAGGTGAGTAACTTTGATATTTTCCTCTCGGGCATCACCAAAATTCCAAGCCTCGGCCCCATCAAGACCATGCAGCTTCACAGGGATCGGCAGATCGCCATCGACGTCCTGGTGGTGGGTGCGCTGCTGATCATGTCCATCTATCACCTTTGCCTTTTTGCTTTGCGCACGGAAGATAAATCCACGCTCTGCTTTGCCATCGTCTGCTTTTTCGTGGCCGCCTATACTTCGACCGTCGGCACCGAGATCTTCATCACGCTCTGGCCCGAAACCAGCTACGACATGCGGCTGCGCATTCTGAATTTTTCCTGGATGGTCGCGACTCATGCCTTCATCTGGTTCTCGTGGATCCTCTTCCAGCCGCATTATAAAAAGAAAGTTCTGATCGTCGGCTCGTGGATAGCGTGGGCCCATCATCTGATGTGCCTGACCACCGGACCGCGCATCTTTGTAAACATGTCCCTGCTTTTTGAATTCGTCGTGGTCCCGATCCTGGCGCATGCTTTCTGGGCCGCATGGAAATCGCGCCACACCCGCAAGGAATCGAGCGGCATCTTCCTCACCGGCACTGTGGTTCTGGTCCTTGTGGTCATCAATGATATCCTTTCGGTTCAGCGCCGCATTCCGCTGCCGCCTCTCGGGGGCTTTGGCGTCCTGGCCTTCATCCTGGTCCAGTCCTATCTGCTCGCGCATCGCTTCTCCATGGCCTTCATTCGTCTGCGGCACAAGGAGCGCGAGGTGCGGCAGCTCAGCGAGAACCTGAAAGAGGTCAATGAAAATCTGGAACAGACTGTCGAGGATAAAACCCGCGATATCCGCTCCATCATGCAGCATATTCCGCTCGGCATCTTCATGCTGTCGGGACCCGATGGTGTCATTGCCCGCGATTATTCCCAGCATCTGAAGCAGATTTTTCTGCACGATAGACTGGAAGGCCTCGTCGCCGCGCGTCTGCTTCTGGAACCGAGCCAGCTGACGGCGGACGAGAAAAGTCAGGCTCTGAGCGCCATCCAGGCTTCACTGAATGAAGTCGAGATCAACTTTGATATCAATCGCGACGCGCTGCCGCTTCATATCGAATGGACCCGGCCTGACGGTATGCTTCATCTCTATGATCTGACCTGGGACAAGATCGTCAATGACCAGGGCATCACCGAGAAAATCCTGGTGACCATTCGCGATGTAACCGAGTTGAAGGGTCTGCAGCGCAAAGCCCTTGATCATAAGGAAGAGCTGGAAATGATCGGCGAGATCCTGAACGTCACCCCGGCCCGTTTCCATCGTTTCATGCAGGGCGCCATGGACCTGATCGAGGAAAACGAAAGACTCCTGCAGCAGGTCGAGGCCGGGATCCGCGATGCTGATCTTTTCAAGATCATCTTCATCAACCTTCATACCCTGAAGGGATCGGCGCGCTCGCTTTATTTCAAGGGTCTGACCGGGCTCTTGCACGGCATGGAGCAGTATTACGCCGGACTCAAGGATCCGAAGACCGCGGATGCTCTGCGCATGCGCGAGGATCAAAAGCTGCTGTCCGGGATGATCCAGCGCTATGATCGCATTGCCCGTGATAAGCTCGGCCGCACTCCCACCGATCGAATGCGGGTGGATCTGACCATGGATGATGTCGCGGCTCATCTCGATGCTTTGATGGTCCTTCTGCAGTCGGAATCTATACCGAAGGAAACGCGGCGCGAGGTTCAGGATATGAGCACAAAGTTCATCAAACAGATCCATACGCCCCTGCGGGAGATCATAGGGGAAATCGGCTCGGTGCTGCCGGCATTGGCTCGCGATCTGCAAAAGGAAAGACCCGAGCTGGACGTTGTGGATGACAATCTGCTGGCCTCGGCGCTGACGGAAGATCTTTTGCACCGGGTCTTCGTCCATCTGCTACGCAATTCCATGGACCATGGCATCGAAGCGCCGGAGGAACGGCGACGGAAGCAGAAGAGCCGGCAGCCAAGGCTCTTCATACATTGCGAAACTAGAAAAGATAAAGTGCTGATAAGGTATTGGGATGACGGTCGCGGCCTGAATCTCCATCGGCTTTCTGAAGTGGCTCTGGAGCATCAGCTCCTGTCCAAAGACGAGGCGCAAAACCCACAGCAGTTCGCCGATCTTCTTCTGACGTCTCACCTTTCCACCGCGCAGTCCGTGACGGATATCTCTGGGCGTGGAGTCGGGATGGGCGCCATCCGACAGTATGTGGAGCAGGCCGGCGGTCAGGTGCGGATCAGGCTGCAGGGACTGGCCAACGCGGGTTTTATTCCTTTTCTGATTGAAATGGAACTGCCGTCCCGCCTTTTCATGCGCTCGGATTTCGACCGTCCGCTTTCGGACGCGTCCTAGCAACAATGCCCTTCAAGGACTCAGGATCATCACAGCACTGGCCGGCTTCAGCGCAATCGTGATCGACGGCTGACCATCGGCCTGAGTCTCGGGCGTAAGCACCGTGGCCGCATAGCCGCCACTTTTCGCGCCGCCCCAGCCTTCATAACTTTGTCCCGCAAGGGTAATCCCTTTTTTCGCGGTGATGTCGCTGCCGGGTGCAAGAAGCTCGATCATTCGCAGAGCTTTTCCCTGCAAGCCTTGCGGCAGCGCGAGCCTTAGGCTTTTCGCATTCCAGGGGTCCTTGTTCACGAGCACCGTGCGACTGCCTTCCTTGGAAAAGAGCTGATAGCCCTTTACCCTCAGGCCGGGGTCGATCGCAAGCTGCCGAATATCCGATTCATCACGGTTGGCGATCTGAAAGAAGAGCATTCCGTAAAAGCTCGGCTGCACGCGATAGTTCTGATAAAGGGGGAAATCCGCGGGATTGCCATCGCCCCTGGGCACGCGCTCATACATCGCATAGCGATAGGAACCCTGATGAAAATCAATGCCCGCGACACCTTCGGCGGCCATGGAAAGACACATATCCAAGGTCCAGAGCGCCGCCGCAAAGCTATTGCTCACTCCATCATTCCCGCCGCCCGACACGGCATTGCTTTCACTGATGCGCAGCGGCACGCCGAATTCCCGGCTGACCTTGACCTGCGGCCTTATCCATTTGGTGATGACATCGGTCTCCTGCAAAAGGGTTTCCGCTGTGTCATTCCCCGGCTGATTCGGTTTATAGGCGGATTTATAGTAATGAACGGTGACGAAGTTCAGTTTATCGGTGGCTCTGCGCAGATAATTCCGCATCATATCAGGATTCAGCCCGATCCATCCCCAGGCAGGTCCTGCGCAGTTTTTCTGGCAAGCGAGGCTTTTGGTGAAGGACTCGAACTCGGTGACGATGTCACTGTAAAAGGTTCCCGAATTCGTCCAGTATTGGGGCACGTGACTCAGGTAGTAATTGGGTTCGTTACCGATCTCCAGGGAGACCAGGGCATCGCCGAGGGATGAACGGAGCATATCGGCCTGACTTTGGGCCAGACCGGGATTGCGATTGGCAAGGTTGACCGTCGCGATAAAGCGGAAACCGACCCGATTTTTCAGCAGAACGACTTCCTTCGAAGTATTCGCCATGCTGTTTCTTTTCATGATGCTGTAGGGGTCGTTATAGTCCTTGTGCTCGGGATTGAAGATCCCATCATAGCCGGCATCGCCATCGACGCCTCCGATACGGAGAATCAGAGGATCGCGTTTGCCGTTGCGCAGAAGATCAAAGATCGAAAAGATGTGCTCGCTGCCCGTCAGCGCATTCACCCAGGGCCATTCCTGAGAGAAACCGAGGAAGGAGGGCGGAATCCGGGTATAGCCGCCCGCTTCAGGATCGGGAACCTGGACCACTGCGGCCTCTTCGGCGGACAGAGGAGCCGATACCAGAGACAGAGATCCCAGGACGATGGAGACGAATATTCGACGGATGAACATATGCGGCCCTTTGCTGAAGCGGGTTTGCTAGCCGGGCGCATCGTAGCCGAGAGTGAACTAAGTTAAAAGCCCTAACAAAGAATACTCACATTCTCCGTATGCGGAATAGCGAACCATCATCGGTCGCGTACCAGACGTCTCCGCCTGGGCCTTGCTCCACCTCGCGGACCCGCAGCCCATCCTTCGCGAAAAGACGTTCTTCCGCCACCATCTGGTTGTTGCGGATTTCCGTCAGATTCAGATGGGTCTTGGCCAAGGACCCGGCGATCACCAGCCCCTTCCAGCCAGGCAGGGCCTCGCCGTTATAGATGATCATGCCGCAGGGGGCGATCGAGGGTGTCCACTGATGGATGGGGTCTTCAGTTCCGGGAATGCGGGGCTGCCCGATAGCCGGACCCCAGTATTCCCGACCAAAGGTGGCCTTGGGCCAGCCGTAGTTGAAGCCTTTTTTGATGATATTGATTTCGTCGCCCCCTCGCGGACCGTGCTCATGAGCCCAGATTTCGCCGGTTACCGGGTGCTTCACAAGTCCTTGAGGATTGCGATGACCGAAACTATAGATCTCGGGAAGTGCATCCTTGCGTCCGGTAAAGGGATTGTCCGCATGCGGTTTACCGTCCCAGGTCAGACGCAGAATTTTGCCCAGATGATTTGTAAGATCCTGCGCATTCTCCCGCACGCCGCGCTCGCCGACACTCAGCCACAAGGCATCAGGCTCGACGACGATACGACCTCCGAAATGCTCGCCCCGGGACGAGCTGCCGCGAGCGACGAAGATTTCACGAAAATCACGGAGACTCTTGCCGTCGATGGTGCCGACGCCTAGGGCGGTCGTGTACTCGCCGTTGGCTATCTGTTTGCTGTAGCTCAAAAATACTTTGCGATCTTTCGCGAAGTTCGGTGAAAGGACCACATCAAGCAGACCACCCTGGCCAAAGACGGCGACGCCGGGCACATTGCCGATGGAAGCAAAGGTCTTTTTTTCCAGGTCATACCTTTTGATTTCACCGCTTTTCAGAGTCATCAGAAGGCCGCCGTCGGGCAGGAAGGTCATGGCCCAGATCGGTCCCGCTTTGGTTTCCACCAACTCGCGCTGCAGCTTCATGCCGCGGGATTCAAAGATAAAGGCGGACGCGGGTGAGGCCGCCTGGCTCCATCCGATAAGCTGAAGCATTCCCAGTATCAGTGTTTTCCAATAGAATCGCATGCCGCCTCCGCTGGCTTCATCATCTGCTGGGCAAAGTACTCCAGCGTCGTCGCCTTCGTCAATCGGGACCGGGTCGCTGGACCCGTGGCCAGATCGTCAAGGGTTTCGACAGGGTGCCTTTGCCTAAACCGATGAAATTATATCATAGGTAATGAAGGCCCTGTCCTTGCAAAGCGCCCCTTGCGAAGCCAAAGGGGGACCAAATTATGCGACGATCCAAACCTTTCAGCCTTGCGCTGATCCTTGTCTGTCTTGCCGCCTGCCGTGAACGGAATCCGATCGAAGAGGAAAACACCGACAAAAACCCTGCACCTGACTCCGAAATCGCGGCGACCGGAGCAACCACTGAGCCCAGCCCTGACCCTGATGAAATGCCTGCCATCGGCGACCCAGTGCCAGTACCGATTACCATGCAGCCCGAGATTACCCAGCGGGTGGAATCCCTGTCCTTTGCCCACAGTAATGGACTTTGTCTCCAGGTGAGTCCGAACGGGCAAACCAGCCTGCAAACCTGTGATCCGAATGCTCCAGGTCAGAAATTTCTGTTCGCCCGCAGTCTGGACGGACGCGTGCAGCTGAAGGACACGAGCAGTCAGCGCTGTCTTTCCGTGGGGCCGATCGGCTTTTTCACGACGGTTTTGCGTGCGGATATCTGTGAATCAAAGTCGACGCAATTTTTCAGCGTCGTTGATTACGGGAGTACGTACTCCTTGAAGTTCGATGCGAACAACACCTGCATCGACGCGGAGCAAAGCAAGGCCGAACCGGGGACAAGGCTTATCCTTTTCCGCTGCTCGGCCGTGCTCAATCAGAAGATCCAGTTGATGAAGCCTTGAGGCGATGCAATTGAAGATTGCGATGCGCGAGCTGGGTCGAATACCAAAGGCTCCGAATGGGCACCGCCTCGCCTTCGGGGAGCGCTTCTGCAATCAGCGCGGCCTCGAAGCGGGGGCCCAGACGTTCCCGCTGCGCCCTGTCGTAGCCTGGCGTCTGCCGGAGCCTTTGCTGACCGGCTATTTCGAAAAGATCTTTCGTGTTCTCTAATATGGCCGTGGCGCAGTGAAGAAAGAGTTCCTCTTCACGGCCATACCATTCGGCGAAAAGCAGGCGTCGGGCGCTGTCGCTCCAGGTACCCGTAACGGGATCGGTGCAGGTGTCCATGCTGTGCTGCAGGCTTTCAAACCGTTCGAAGTAAGCGTCAAGATCAAAACCAGCCTGGGCCAGAGCCCATTGGGCCAACGCGGTTTCCACCTGGGTCACAAGGTCGGTGAGAGATTCCCAGAATTCCGCGCCGGCCTGACCCTGATCGTGGCGACAGAAAAATGTACTGCAGACTCCGTTGCGAAAGGCATAGACCTGGCATTTTTTGCTGGTGCGGTCGAGCAGGGGACAGACGACGGTTCCATGGGGCAATTGCCCGCTTAAAAAACCGAGCGACTGTTCCATCTGGAGCGGTGACACCTGACTGCCTTCCGGTATGGTGTAGCCGGAGCCCACAAAATCGCGTGCGACCGCCTGCGTTTCGGCATCCATCAGCGCAAGGCCGAGCAGGAAATTCGGAATGCGCGGGATATAGCTGCAGCAGCGCGAGGTCGGATGAAAGCCGTGCGCTTTCACCTGGGGGCAATTGAAGCAGCTGCTGCCTGCCTCGGGATCCACCCTGAAGTAAAGCACATCCTCGGGCAGCATAGAGCGCCATAGCCCCGGAACGGTGTGCGCTCCGAGCGTGATGGGTTTTAAGATGGACGCGTGCTCATTCATGCTTCGTAATGGCAATCTTTGAAAGGTTTTCCGCTGCCGCAGGGGCAGGGGGCATTGCGATTGATTTTCAATGGCTCGTCCTCGTTCAGGAATTCACCGCTGTGATAAAGCCAGGCGCCATCAATCTTATCGAAGCTGCTCACTTCATGCAGCGTTTCCAGGCGATTGTCAAAGATGAGGCGCGCTTTGAATTCCACCTCGCCTTCATCATCCTCCCAGTCGGAGTCGATGATTTCCAGCCCCACCCAGTTGGACGGTTCACCCTGCTCCAGATCCTCGGGATAGGTTTCCGGGTGCCAGGTTTTTTTCAAATAAGGATAATTCGAGCGGCAGAAAGCGGTATACCGACTGCGCATGAGGACTTCGGGATTCGGCGCGAGCTGTCCGCCTTCGATATAGAGTCCGCAGCAGGCGGCATAGGTTTGACCCGTGCCGCAGGGACAAAGGGCATCGTTCATGAGGTCAGCTCCTGCAGCGTGAGAAGACGTTGGCCGTCGGTGATCAGAGGGCGTTTGATCAGACGGCCGTTACTGGCCAGAAGCGCGATGACCTCGGCTTCCGACATGCCGTTCAGTTTATCCTTCAAACCCATGGACCGATAGACTTCACCACTGGTATTCAGGAGCTTTTTCAGCTCGACCTTCGAAGCCTGGAACCAGGCGCTGAGTTCGGCGGCGCTGGGCGGCGTTTCGGTGATATCGATGAACGCATAGGGAATCTTTTTTTGTGTCAGGAGCTTTTCCGCATCGCGGCAGCCGCTGCATTTTTTGTAGCCGTAAAACCTAAGCAAAGGACCCTCCTCACGAATGGGCCACATCCTAGTCTTTGCCCGGGAAAAAAGCCAGAAAAGAGCGTCAAACATGGACGATTTGACGGGATGTCCACGAGACGCCTTTCATTCAAGAGCTGACCTCGCTATGCTCAGGCTTTCGACCCTCACACGACCATGGTGAAATCATGCCTGAACGTTTGCAATTCAAAGGAACCCGCAACTACATCGCCTCACCGGAGCTGCAGGAAATTGTCAACGTCGCCTGTGATCTGGAAAGGCCGCTTTTGATCCGCGGCGAGCCTGGGACCGGAAAAACTGTGCTGGCCAAGGCTGTGGCGGAATCCTTGGGCCTGCCGCTCCTGACCTGGCATGTAAAATCCACCTCGAAGGCGCAGGATGGACTTTATGTTTACGATACGGTGCAGCGCCTGAATGATTCCCGCTTCGGCACGGGAGATGTGCATGACATCAAGCGTTACATTAAACTTGGACCCTTGGGAAAAGCCTTTCAATCCCCGGATCGCAGCGTGGTCCTGATCGATGAAATCGACAAGGCCGACCTGGAATTCCCGAATGACCTTCTGCATGAACTCGATATGATGAGCTTTTACATACCGGAAACGGGCGAGACCATCACCGCTGCGAAACGCCCTGTGGTCATCATCAGCTCGAACGCCGAGAAAGAACTGCCCGATGCCTTTCTCCGCCGCTGCATTTTCCACTACATCTCGTTTCCAGAGGCCGAGGAGATGCGCCGCATTCTGAAGGTGCACCATCCGAACGTCGAGGAAAAACTCATCGGCCAGTGCCTCGTCCGTTTCTACTGGCTGCGGGATCAAAGCGAAATCCGCAAAAAACCCTCGACCAGCGAGCTTGTCGATTGGATCGGGGCGCTCGTGCGGGGCGGCATCGATCCGAAGCAGCTGGAAAAAGACCTGCCGTTCCTTGGCGTCCTTTTGAAAAAGGAAAGCGACCTGCAGGCTCTGCGGCAGAATCAGCGCAGAAACTCCCGCTTTTAGAGGACACCCATGTTTGTTGATTTCATGTACCAGCTGCGCAGCTATGGGCTGAAGGTGTCCAGCAACGAATGGCTGACCCTTCTCAAGGCCCTTGACATGGGCCATGCCGGGGAATCTCTGAACCGCTTCTATTACCTGGCGCGCGCCATCCTCTGCCGGACGGAATTGGATTACGATGCCTTCGATCGCTGCTTCGCCGAATTTTTTGAAGGCATCACCTATAGCGAAAGCATGAAGGATGAATTCCAGGAATGGCTGAAAAACGCCAGGCCTCCGCGCGCGTTAACAGATGCGGAAAAAGCCATGCTCAAGGCGCTGGAGCTGGATGAGCTGCGCGAGATGTTTGAAGAGAGGATGCGCGAGCAGAAGGAAAGGCACGACGGCGGCAATAAGTGGATCGGCACCGGCGGCACCAGCCCCTTCGGTCACGGCGGTTATAATCCGGCCGGCATTCGGGTCGGTGGCGAGGGTGGGGGCATGAATGCGCTCCAGGTCGCAAGCCAGCGCATGTTTCGAAATTTCCGGCGCGATGTGATCATCGACACAAGGCAGATGGGTCTGGCCCTGCGCAAGCTGCGGCACTGGGGGCGGGAAGGGCATCCTTCCGAACTCGACCTGGATGCCAGCATCGAAGCCACGGGCCGCAACGCAGGTGACATCACCCTGATGTTCCGACCGGAGCGGAAGAACAATCTGAAGCTTCTTTTATTGATGGATGTCGGCGGGTCGATGACCTATCACACTCAGATCTGCGAGCAGCTTTTTTCCGCCGCGCATCAGAGCGTTCATTTCAAGGAATTCAAACATTATTATTTTCACAACTGTCCCTATGATTTCATGTTCACCGATATCGAGCAGCAGGAACGCGTCTTAACCAAGGACCTTCTGCGATCCTATGATTCCAGCTGGATGCTCATCTTCGTCGGGGATGCGGCCATGGCCCCTTATGAATTGACGGAAGTCGGCGGCGCGATCGATTACTTTCAGCGCAATGCCGAGCCGGGACTTGTGTGGATCAACCGGCTCCGCCAGCACTTTCCCTCTTCGGTATGGCTCAATCCGGAACCTCAAATCTACTGGCATCGACCCTCGAATCAATTGATTCGTAAAGTCATCCCCGACATGTTCCCGATGTCTTTGGAAGGCATGGATGACGCGATCGCGGCCTTGAAACGCATGAAACAAAAAAGGTCGTGAACCGTTTCATAATGTTGCGACGATGTTGCAACATTATGAAACCATTGGCGAGCCATGACGACTTATCCTGGAATATTGTGTAACAATATTGACTATTAACGGCCGCGACCGCCGCGGTACATCTTTTGCGATCCTTGAACGCAACGGATGGAGCGGATCATGGCGGATCTTTTGTTTTTGCCTCTTGGACTTTTCGTAGGAACCCTCGGAACTTTGATCGGTGCAGGCGGCGGATTTATACTCGTCCCGCTGCTCATCATGATGTATCCCAAGTTCTCAGCACAGCAGATCACCGCCATCAGTATGCTCTGCGTCGCCTGCAATGCAGGCTCCGGCTCGCTAGCCTATCTCTATCGCCGCCAGGTCCATCTTAAAACCGCTCTGATCTTCACTATGGCCAGCGTTCCCGGAGCCTGGCTCGGTTCGTCCTTCACCCGCATGATGGATCGCGGATCCTTTGAACTCTTCTTCGCGAGCGTCCTCTTCTTCCTTGGGATTTTTATTTTCTTCCGCAAACCCAAAACCCGCGGGGCGGAAGCGTCCGCAAGGTGGGAGCCGACGTCACGGGATATGACGCTTGGATTCGTGATCAGTCTGGGCGTTGGCTTTCTCGCTTCCACCCTGGGAATCGGCGGAGGTATCGTCCATGTGCCGCTCATGGCTCATGCGCTCGCTATGCCCGTGCATCTGGCGGCGGGTACCTCGCATTTTATCCTGGCCATCACGGCAATCGTGGCGACGATTGAACATCTTACGCATGGGGATATCGCGGCGAGCAGCAGCTTTGTACCCTATCTCGCGGTGGGAATGCTCGGGGGAGCCCAGCTGGGCGCCTTCCTTTCCAAACGTGTGCCCTCCGCCGTTATCATGAAGGCTTTGGCCGTGGCCATCGTTCTGGTCGGAATTCGCATCGTCTGGGCTCATCATCCTGCGGAGCCGTTGGTGACGCCAGCCACCACCGTGCAGAAGATCGGTCACTGATATTGCAGATAGTGATGGGCAAGGATGGAGAGGCGAGCGTCTCACTTGCCAGGTTGGCTGACTTGCGACTGATTACCATCACAACGAAAGTTTCACGCCCTGCTTTTCATTCGGCGCGGGAGCCTCTGCCAGCTCTCTAGGGGTTTGCCCATAGGCCCTTTTGAAAGCCCGGGTAAACGAGGCCGGGTTCATGAATCCCACCAGCTCCGAAACCGCATTCACCGACAGTTCCTTGGTCTCCAGCAGGATTTTCGCTTCCGCCAGCCGTCGATTCCAAAGAAATTTGGCCGGACTGCAACCCAATTCCTTATTGAACGCACGCACCAGCGTGGATTTTGATGCGCCCGCCATATACGCAAGCCGCTCCAGATCCACCTCTTCGCCCAGATGGCTTTCCATATAGGCGACCGTCTTTTGAAGAAGCTCGCTCAGCTGATAAAAATGCGGTCGCCCATTGCGAGCTATGGATTTGTCACTGAATGAGTAAAAAATTTCCTTCACCATCTCGTTTTCAAGGAAGGTCGTATTGATATTGTCACGGGCCTTCGCAACAAAGCGTTCGAAGTGATAGCGAAAAATAAGCTCCCGGATCCATACCGTCTGACTCACGTGACGCGTCTTGCGAAAAATACCTTCACCTTCCGCCAAAGGCAGATCGTAGAACGCCCAGGTCCTGTCGCGCAGGGCCCGGTCGGGGAACAGCAGCGAAAATTCCGCGTGGGGCGAGACGGATTTGATATAAACCTGCTGCTGCCCCGGCAGGACCACCAGCTCCTTGCTGTCGCTCACGATTTTTTTGGGCAGGGAATCCGCTTCGATCTGAAGGACAGCCGACTTCATGGCCGCAATAATGACTGGCCGCTCCATCCGCGGCAGCTCAAAGGTGAAGTCCAAACCACGAAAATAGGCGAAGCCCATCTGGCCATTCAAATCCTGGAAAGACTCCAGAATGTAGCCCTCAACGAGGCGAATGATACGAGTTTGAGCCATTTTGTGACCTGTTCAGCACAAAGTTTGACACTCTCAGCAAAGTCGCTGCAACACTCGGCTTCAAAACTGCTTTGTTTTTCCTCACAGTTTCTGGACCGCTTCATATATCTACGATACGTGACCATCCATAAAAAGGGTAAACATCATGTCGGAGAGGCAACTGATGGAACAGCAGAAAGGCTATGGACGGATGACCTCGATCCTTGGTCGGAAGGCGATTGCCACAGACGCCCCCTGCCTCATCTATAAATTCGAGCCCAAGGGTTACGTGAAACTGGGGCATGACCTGAGCCTCAACCATGAAAATTTCCTGGCTGCTCCCGCCGGCTTTTCCGCGTCCATCTCGCAATCATCCGATGTCGATGATTTTTTCATGCTGCAGTTTTTTCCCGAAAGTTTTGCTGTGGCCGCGTTCGAATATGGCCTTAATCCCGCGGAGCTGGAAGCCGTCTTTTTTTGTCCACGCGTCTATCGGGAAACCATCTGGATCAACGAACTTCTGCATCGCCTGCGTTTCGAAATGATCCTGAACGAAAAAAGCGATAACCTCTGCATCCGTTTCGTGATGGCCGAGATCCTGAAGGAAGTTTACCACCAATCCTTCAAAAATCGGCGCATTTTCCCCATCCATGAGCCTAAGTCGCTCGATTTCCTCGTTCAGAAAGCCCTTCGTTTGCTCTATCGCAGCGAGAACTTCGACATCGACCTGCGGAC
>NZ_DASTAT010000004.1 GCF_035712445.1 Oligoflexus sp.
GCCGGTGGTTGCTGAGATTCAAGATGTAGTTCGGAAGCTGCCGATTGCTGCGACGATTACGGATCTGCATGTGGGGCGTGTGGGAAAAGGGAAGTTTTCGTGTATCCTCGCTGTTTCTGTGAAGGAAGCGGTGGAGCCTGCTTATTTTAAAGAGGCTCTCAGTGTGCATGAGGAGCTGGTGCATATTACTGTGGAAGTGAATCGGGTGACTTAGTCCTTTGATTCGAGAATGCGATTGAGGAGCATTGAATATGCACTTCTATTTGTCGTCTTATCAGCTTTGCAATCAACCATCAAGATTTTCGTCGAAATTTAAAGGAAAGAGGAAGGTCGCTATCATCAAGAATGCTCTGGACTTCAATGAGGATATTGGATGGCAGAGTAAGAAGCTGGATCAACAAATACTCGATCTGAAAAACCTTGGTCTTGATGGCCAGATCGTCGATTTAAGAGATTTCTTCAACAGGAAAGTCGAGTTAAGAGAAAATCTGTCAAATTATGGCGGTTTCTGGGTCGTTGGAGGGAATGCATTTGTTTTGCGTAAGGCTATGCGACAGAGTGGTTTCGATGAATTCTTGCTTTCGTCATTGGCCTCTGATCTAGTTTATGGGGGATATAGCGCTGGAGTTTGTGTGTTGAGCCCTTCCTTGCATGGAATCCACCTCGTGGATAAGCCTGATATTCTGCCTGCCGGATATCGAGGGGAGCCTATGTGGGATGGTTTGAACATTTTAAAGTATAGCGTTGCGCCGCATTATGCGAGTCAACACCACGAATCTCATTTGATAGAACACGCTGTCAAGTATTTCATCGAAAACAAGATGTTATTCGTCGCTCTTAAAGATGGAGAGTCGATTTCGTGTGATATTTTCTCTGTATGATCAGCGACTCTCCCGTCGGTATATCCTGCCCTTAAAGTTTTTCTCCTGGCAATTGACTCGCTTGTTTAACCCATTCGGCAAACTGAGTTTCATCCAGATCGCCCTCATGAATATCGAGGTAACGCACTTCCTTGTGCTTGGATTCGCCGGGAGGCAAGGGACGCAGCGAAGTGCCTCTGAAGAAGGTTACCTTTACGTAACGGGTGAAGACATGGAACGAGACGAACCAGCCTTCGCCTTCGAGGCCATAGAAGGGTGTATTCCATTTCACTGCCTTTTTCACGTGAGGGACGGTCTGAACAATGATCGCATCGAGCCGACGTCCAAGCTCCTGCTTCCAGCCCGGCATGGCTGCGATGTAGGCCTGTACGGGCGCGTCGCCGTCGCCCTTGGGGATCTGAGGATTGCCGCCTGAAAGGAGTTTCACCGGCCCGGCCTGCTTAGGCTGCCTGGTTTTTGCAGCAGTTTTTGGCCGCGCCTTGGTCTTTAGCGCCTTCCGCTTGGTTGCGCCTTTCGTTGACTTCTTTGGTGTTTTGGAAGCCATGTCTTTCCTCCGAACGATAGGATGCTGTTGAATCTTTCATTTTCCAACATCTTGTGCGCAAAACCAGCGAAAAAATTAAGCGAGATAGGCCAGAGACATTCATTTGCGACGTGCGAAGTCGACGAAAGTTGATATCGGATTGTATGGACTGCAGCTGAGAGCAGAATGTGGCGTATGCTTTGATCGAGACGGGGGGACTGCCCACGGAGAATTCCGTGGGTAAGCGTTATTTTAAGAACTTCATTACAGCGTCGCACTTTTCCTGACTTGGACGCAGAAGAGTGATATGCCCCAGTTTGCGTCTGGGGGCCGCTTTTTTCCGATAATCATGCAGGCAGAGTCCGTCGATCTTGAGAAGATCAGCCGCCGGCGGCATGTAACCCACGACGTTGATCATGGTGAATGGTTCGCGCAGGTCTGTGGAACCCAAGGGAAGACCCAGGATGGCCCGCAGGTGGTTTTCGAACTGACTGGTCACAGCTCCTTCAATGGTCCAATGACCGGAGTTATGAACCCGTGGCGCCATTTCATTGGCAATCAATTCATCGCCCATCACAAAAAATTCAATGGTCAGCACACCGACGTAATCGAGCTCCTGCATAACCTTTTGTGCATAGGCTTCGGCTTTGGATTGCAGAGGTTTTTTGGAGAACGTGGTCCAGGATTCACTGGTGAAAAGGATGCCTTCCTTGTGAACATTATGGACCAAAGGATAAAAACGGGTGTTGCCCTGGACATCCCGAACGGAAATCAGAGAGCACTCGGCATCGAAGCCGAGCCACTTTTCAAGAATAAGATCCTTCCCACCCAAAGCCGCCCAGGCTGCATCCACATCCGCAGGGGATTTAATGCGGAACTGGCCTTTGCCATCATAGCCTTCACGCCGGGTTTTTAGGATGAAGGCCCCACCGCGGGAACGCACTTCATGCTCCAGCTCCTCGCGGCTCGCGATATTCGCAAAGTCTGCCGTGGGAATCCCGAGTTTTTGAAAAGTGGTTTTTTCGTAGAGGCGATCCTGGGAGGTGGCGAGGGCTTTGATGCCGGGATTAATTTTCGAACCGTGGAGAATAAGATTTTCGAGGGTGGAAACGGGGATATTTTCGCTTTCAATCGTGATGCAGTCGAGGTCCTTGGCAAACGTTCGCAGCGCATCGGGATCATTGAGCGGCCCTTGGACATGTTCCATCACATCCGCAGCTGGCGACTCGGGGTTGGGATCCAGACAGCGGAACCTCAAACCCAAAGGATAACCAGCCAATCCCATCATGCGGGCGAGCTGCCCGCCTCCTAAAAATCCGACTCTCATTGCGGCAACTCCAGTTTTTGAGCCAGAACCTCAGCAGCCACCTCAGCCCGATTTTTGGCGAGGCGCTTCTGCAAATCAGGATCCTGCAGTCCAAGAATTTTCAAAGCCAGAAGAGCGGCATTGGCGGCACCTGCGGAACCGATGGCGACAGTCGCGACCGGAACACCGCGAGGCATCTGGACGATGGAAAGAAGGGAATCCAAACCGTTCAGGGTTTTGGATTGAACCGGAACTCCGATCACAGGCAGATCGGTCAGGGAAGCCACCATCCCGGGAAGATGCGCGGCCCCACCGGCACCGGCGATGATCACCTTCAGACCACGCTCGACAGCGGTTTTCGCATAGCTGACCAAAAGTTCGGGCGTGCGGTGAGCCGACACGACCTTGGCTTCAAAGGGAATGTTCCAGGACTTAAGAATCTCAGCCGCGGGCATCATGGTTTCCCAATCGGATTTGGAACCCATGATCACACCGACCTGTATGGACGTCGTCATCGTATTATTTCCCCAACTCTCTTTATGTGAACGGCATCGTTGTATAGCAGCACAGGTCCCTTGTCCAGTAACGAAAAAGGGGGCAAAAAGCCCCCTTGTCTCGAATCCAATGGCGAGGGCTTCAGTATGACTTCGCAATAATCGAGCGACGCTCCACGGGCTTGCCTGTGAAAATACAGGTGCCAGGATCCTTGGCGCCGTCCAAAGGTGTACAGCGATGCGTCAGCTTCATTTCCTTCAAAGTCGTACCGATTGCAGGATCATCCGCGACGTGACACAAAGCGAAACCGCCATGGATTTCGGGTTTGTCTTCGTTCTTCGGCGTGAACCATTTTTTCAATTCGTCGAGCGAATCGACTTTTTTCATGTTGGCATCGCGATAGGCGAGGGCCTTCTGATAAAGGTCATCCTGAATCGACTTCAGAATCTGTGGCAGGGTTTCCACGAATTGATCGCGGGGAACGGCCTGCTTGTCTTTATGACCCTTATTGCGTTGGGCTACGAATACCGCGTTTTGATCCATATCCCGCGGACCAACTTCGACGCGAACCGGCACACCTTTTTTGATGTGGGCCCAGACTTTCTCGCCGCCTCGGATGTCACGGTCGTCGAGAAGGACGCGGATTTTTTCGCCGTCATAGAGCGTCTGGGAAAGGTCGGCCTGCAGTTTTTTACAGTAAGCCAGGACCTTGGCGCGCTCTTCATCGTTCCGATAGATGGGGAGGATCACAACATGTTTGGGAGCCAGACGAGGCGGGCACACAAGGCCATCATCATCGGAGTGAGTCATGATCAAACCACCGATAAGGCGCGTGGAAACGCCCCAGGAGGTGGTCCAGGCCGTTGCGGTTTCGCCTTTTTCGTTCTGGAATTTGATTTCCATCGCTTTGGCGAAATTTTGACCTAAGAAGTGGGACGTACCCGATTGCAGGGCCTTGCGATCCTGCATCATGGCTTCGATAGTATAGGTGTTATCGGCACCGGGGAAACGTTCAAACGATGCTTTTTCGCCTTTGATCACAGGCATAGCCATGTAATTTTCAGCGAAGTCCGCATAGACGTCGAGCATCTTGAACGTTTCTTCCACAGCTTCTTCAGCGGTGGCGTGAACGGTGTGACCTTCCTGCCAGAGAAACTCCGCAGTGCGCAGAAACATGCGAGTCCGCATTTCCCAACGGAAAACGTTTGCCCACTGATTGATTAGGATAGGCAGGTCACGATAGGACTGCACCCACTTCGCATAAGTGTTTCCAATGATCATTTCACTGGTAGGGCGAATAACCAAAGGCTCATCCAGCTTGCTGGATGGTGCAGGAATCAGACCTCCGTCTGGACCTGGTTCGAGCCTGTGATGAGTCACCACAGCACATTCTTTGGCGAAACCCTCGACATGCTCAGCTTCCTTGGCCAAAAAGCTCAAAGGGATCAACAAAGGGAAATAAGCGTTCTCATGACCTGTCTCTTTGAACTTGTCATCGAGAGCCTTTTGGATGTTCTCCCAGATCGCATAACCCCAGGGCTTGATCACCATGCAGCCGCGAACAGCTGAGTTCTCCGAGAGATCAGCGGCCTTGATGACCTGCTGGTACCACTCAGGATAATCATCAGCACGGGTTGGGGTGATGGCTGTTTGCGGTGCTTTACTCATGGTTTCAGTCCTATCTCCTGCAGACGACAATTAACGTTCAAGCTTGGCGAAACGTACACGCTTCGGAATATCCGCTTCAGCACCCAGGCGGCGATGGCGATCTTCCTCGTATTCGGTGAAGTTGCCTTCATACCAGTAAACCTTGCTATCCCCTTCGAAAGCCAGGATATGAGTCGCGATCCGGTCCAGGAACCAGCGGTCGTGACTGATGACCACGGCACAGCCGGCGAAGTTGATCAGGGCTTCTTCGAGCGCGCGCAGAGTCGTGATGTCAAGATCGTTCGTAGGTTCATCCATCAGCAAAACGTTTGCTCCGGATTTACAAAGCAAAGCGAGCTGCAGACGGTTCCGCTCACCACCGGACAGGTAGCCGACTTTTTTCTGCTGATCCTGACCACTGAAGTTGAACTTGCCGACGTAAGCGCGGGCGTTGACTTCCTGCTTGCCGAGCGAAATCACATCGCGGCCTTCGGAAATCGTATCGTAAATGGTTTTCTCAGGATCCAAAGCCAGACGGGACTGTTCCATGTAGCCGACCTTGGCGGTCGCGCCCACGCGGAAGCTGCCTTCATCCGGGGTATCAAGACCTGCAATCATGCGGAACAGGGTGGTTTTACCCGTACCGTTGGCGCCGATAATCCCGACGATACCGCCCGGAGGCAGTTTGAAATTAAGATCGGTATAAAGAACCTTGTCACCAAAAGTCTTGGTCACGTGGTCGGCTTCGATCACGATATCGCCCAAACGGGGTCCGGGGGGGATATAGAGTTGCAGTTCGCGTTCGTAGCTGGATTGCTCCTGACCGAGCAACTTTTCATAAGCGGTAATACGCGCCTTGTTCTTCGCCTGACGCGCGCGAGGAGCCATCTTAACCCATTCCAATTCCTGCTGGAGGGTTTTACGGCGGCGATCTTCCGTCTTGGCTTCGTTTTCCAGACGCTTGTCTTTTTGCTCGAGCCACGAGGAATAATTACCTTTCCAGGGAATTCCCTCACCGCGATCGAGTTCAAGGATCCAGCCCGCGACGTTATCCAGGAAGTAACGATCGTGAGTCACGGCAATGATGGTGCCCTTGTATTCCTGCAAATGCTTCTCGAGCCAACGGACGGATTCGGCGTCCAAGTGGTTGGTCGGTTCGTCCAGCAGGAGGATGTCAGGTTTTTGCAGCAGCAAACGACAGAGAGCCACGCGACGGCGCTCACCGCCTGAAAGATGATCGACGAGCTGCTCGGGAGGCGGACAGTTCAGAGCATCCATCGCGAAATTCAAGCGATCGTCCAAAGTCCAGGCGTCCATACGGTCCAGGAGATCCTGAACTTCGGCCTGGCGGGCGATGAGTTTATCCATATCTTCGGCGCTCATGTCCTCGCCGAACTTCAAATTGATTTCTTCGAATTCGCGCAGAAGCCCGGCGACTTCCGCCACACCTTCTTCCACGATCTGGCGCACGGTTTTGCCGGCAGTCAGTTCCGGTTCCTGAGGGAGGTAGCCGACGCTATAGCCTTCGGACAGATGCGCTTCACCAGTAAAATCCTGATCGACGCCCGCCATGATGCGAAGCAGAGTCGATTTACCAGAGCCGTTGGCCCCCAGCACACCGATCTTGGCGCCGTAGTAATAGGAAAGGTAGATATTCTTAAGCACAGTCTTTTGACCGTGAACCTTAGACATACCGACCATCGAATAAATGACGGTTTTATCTGACATGCACTTCCACCTGTAGAAGATGATCCGTTCGAGGTGGACAATCTAAAGGATTTGAAAGGCGATCGCCATATCTAACAGGGGGAAAGGAAGGGGAGGACGTCCTCCGAATTAGGACGCCCGACGCTTGTTCATGTGTTCGACGATATGATCGAGTGCGGTATTTTGCCATTCTTCAAAAGGCTGCTCAGCTTTGCTGGCTTCATAGAGCCTTTGCATCAGAGCTTCGTTCATCTGTCTGGCTTCGATGATATTCAGACAGTTCTGCACGGTGCGCACCAGCTGTTCGTACTCTATGGGCTTATAGATGAGCGCGAAGAGGTTCGGGCTATCCTTAGGTATGGAGATCTTGGTTCGTTCCAGACCCGTGACCATTATGACAGGTGTGGGGTACCCATGATCGCGCAGAAGGACAAGCAGCTCATCACCGCGAACCTCAGGCATTTTAATATCCGAGATAATAATGTCCGGCTTGAAAGTCTTGATGGCTTCCTCGGCATCGGCTCCATCATAGATGACTTTGGCCTTGGCGCCCGCGTTCTGCAGGACCGCCCGGCAAACTTCGGCGAGCTGCACTTCATCATCGATCACCAGGACCTTGGGAGCGGAGATCTTCGATCGTAGTTTCAGACTAATCATGTTGCAGCCTAATAATCGAATATTATTAGAAATTTGGCTAGAGCCAACAGCCTTCACCCATAACAAAGACTCTTTCGGCCAGGCGTCCATAAAACTTAACGAAGACAATGAAAAAATTCGGGCTTCTTCAGAAGGCACCAATCTCTGCCCTAAGTTAGTCATCATGACCCGAGAGTAAGAATGATGTGACTAGGCACAAACGTACGGAGTTAAAAACATGAAAATTTTGGAAAAAAGTGTTTGACGGTTTTGGATCGGTTCCGTATAACCCTTCTTCACCGGCGAATGAAGCGAAACGAAAGTTAAGCAAAACAAACGTCGAGGTTCTTTGAAAACTGAATAGAAGACAGAAAGAAGAAGCGCGAACGTCAATTCTGATGTTTCAACTTCGGTTGGGATGTCGGGTTAAAATAAAAAAAGCGAGCTTCGGCTCGTCTAGGATTTAAACTTTAGAGTTTGATCCTGGCTCAGAGTGAACGCTGGCGGCGTGCCTAATACATGCAAGTCGAACGCGAAAGTCCTTCGGGATGAGTAAAGTGGCGCACGGGTGAGT
>NZ_DASTAT010000005.1 GCF_035712445.1 Oligoflexus sp.
TCCTTACGGAGATCCTGAATTTCGATCACGCCCAGCTCCCAAGGTGTGGTGAGGCCTTCTTATAGTTTAGAAGACCTGGCTGAAAGCAGGGAGGGCAGGAATTGCCGGGGGATTGGCGGGAAACGAAGGCGTCGGTGAACAGCAGAATGTCCTCGACGCGAGTTTACAAGCTTTGGAATAAGGATTCGCTGTCTTTGCAAACTAGGGTTCCGGTACGATGTCAGCCATCCACGGAACACCCAGCAAGCCAGGAGAACCCAACCGACCCCGCCCAGGATTCCGAGTCCCTTGCGCATGCGGCGTAAAGCTTCGTCCCACTCTTCCTGGCTCATGTGCCTGGCCTTTTGCGTCCAAAGGTCAGCGACAAACAAAACCCTGGGAGGTCCAATGGAGTTCGAGCCGTGGAGCTATGGGACAGCGTTGGGACTGGGCGAGGCCGGCAATGATCAAGGCCGGGCCGTTCACGGTCAGTCTTAAATTTTCTGTGTAGTCGAGTTTGAATTCCAGCCCTGTTGTGGGATCTTTGAAGGCGAGGGGAGGGTTGAGGGACCATTGTCCTGCAGTGATGGTCAGCTGCGTGCGCGCGTGTCCACCGTTCATCAGCGGCAGCTTCATGCCGGGCGTTCGCCAGCGGAGATCGCTGATTTCGATATCAAAGCGGCCGTCCTCGCCTTTGCCTTGACCCTCGCCCTTGATGCGGCCCTGAACACCGCTGAGCCAGAGCGAACTGCTGGCCTTGTCCGGTAGCAGCTGAAGGAGAGTCTCCAGCGGCAGAGGCCCCGTTTGAATATGGTAGGACCGGGGTAAGAAATCTGTCAGGGCGATTTCAAAGTGACCTCTCAGCGCGGAACCGCTTTGCTTTTCCCGCGCATCCCACTGCAGATGAACGCGTCCCTTGAAGAGCGAAGGAAAAAGATCGAGATCGAATTTGAACTGTTTCAGAGTCACGAGCGGATTCTGCGCTCCACTTTTCACAACATCGACACTCTCAGTGCGTCCGGTCAGGTACCAGCCTGTCGTCCAAGGGCCGGGGCGCAGGATCAAAGCGTCCTTCGATTCCCTATGCTCGTTGATCAGATCCTGCAGGAGCTGAAGACTCGCCGGATCTTTCAGACGCGAGGCCATAACAAATTGAAGGGAGCCAAGACCGGCACCGAGGACACCGCCGAGGACGAGAAATATTTTAGCGCGTGCCATCACTTCACCTCGGCAACGTTCGGGCGTAAATCGTTTGGCTCATCCAATGACTGGTTCTGTCCGCCTGCCAGAAGATAAGGCTCAGTCCAAGGCCGATGAGGAGCACATAACCCTGCAGCGGCCGCATCTGGGCCCTGGGTATGAGCAGCACCAGCGCAGCGACATTCAAAAGACCGAAGAGCGCCGCCGCCTGCACAAGGCCCCAGGACGGAAAGATCCACAGGGGAAACGCCAGAGCGCCGGCGAAGGATGCGAGGTAATCCAGCGCCAAAAGTCGCATGAACTGCCGACCCTGATAGCGTATCTCATCGAGCCGGAGAAGGAGAGGAAGCTCCATCCCGCTCAGAATTCCAATCGCCGCGATCAGAAGAAAACAAAAACCAAGGGAAAACCAGGAGGGTGTGTGGGCGTCCACGCTCAGGATCCAAAAGGGAGCCAAACCGCCGAGCAGGCAAAGACCGACTTCAATGCCAAAGAGCCTATAAAACAAGGTCTCCTGGGAAATATCGGCGACCGGCATCAAAGAACCCATACCCAGCGCGAAGATATAAAGTCCCATGGTCAGGCTGTAAAGAAGGACAGTATTGCCCATCACCGAAGCCATGATCTGGGCGGCCATGAATTCATAGGACAGGCTGCAAAAAGCCAGAAGGAAACAGGCAAACAGCATGCGTAGCGCAGATCGTGACATCATTCGTACTCGCGGCAGCAAAGGGCTGAGTCATTGGCACAGGAGATATCCTGTTTGGTGTAAACCTTTTTCTTGCTGGCCTGGTTGATCAGATCGCACTTGCCATAATCAATATGCGAGATCCAGTAATTGTCGGCACACTCAGGCGTGTCTTTCAGATTGATCTTATAGCAGTGCTTTTTCATGTTCGAACCGAGACAGACCGGAGCCCATTCATTATTGGACTTCTGTTCAAACCCGAGCAGGATCTCATCCTCCTTGCACTGGTTGCTTTCGCAGAGGGGCCGGCCCAGGGTATCGAGTCGCGGCGTCCCGTCGGAATTTTTCTGGGGCCTGTGATTCAAACATTTGCAGATCATGGTGCCGTCGCCGCGATAGCCATCGACGAAGTGATAGGAGAGGCAGGCCTGGGAGAAGAGCTCCATCAGTTTTTTACTGGGAATGCTGATGGCAAAGTTTTCCGGATTGGGAATCTGGCCATCGACCGTGGGATGAAAGAAGTTCACCCCCTCATTATCCTCGGATTTTGCCGAAGTCGGCGCCATCTGAAAAATTAGGTTCACCGCGGCAATTTCCTGGCAGGTCGCAGAGGAAAGCCCGGTCGTGCGATCGCGTGCACAGGTGAACCAGAAGTTGACCTTGACCTGCATGGGACAGGTATCCGCTCGGGGCGGCAGACAACCCGAGGCCCCCTCGCGCGACCAGAAACCCGTCATGGGAATGTAGCCGCCCTGATCATCCGCGATCATGAAGTCCATGGGCTGCGGCCTCGCTCCATCGAAGTAACGGGCCGGGCAGGTCGCTGGACTCATCAGACAATCGAGGAAAGCCTTGTTCTGCACTCCATAGGTGCCTGACTGCACCTCAATGCTGTTTTTGATCTGCATGGGATCGTTGACCGCCAGCTCCACCTGCTTGATCACGCGGCCCTTGGCAGCATTCAGCATCAAGATTTTTTGTTCCGAGAGCCGCTTGGAAAAATACTGGGCGATGCCCAGGCCGAAAAGCGAGAAAAGGCTGACGGTCACCAGCACTTCGATCAGAGTAAAACCCGGACTGAATTTTTTCATTCGGTACAACACAGATGTTTATTCCCATCACAGGTCACATAGGAGTTGGATGAGCCTTTTTTCGCCTGATAATTCTGTTCCACGCGGCAGCCCCCGAGCCGGATGGATTGGATCACGCCCATGCACGCCTGCTCGTTGGTGACCTCGGTGCAGGTGAACTGCGGCCGCGGCACGCAGATGGGCTGCATGGTCGGCGTATAACCGATCAAACGGTGCGTTTGATTGTTCGGACAGGTGATGGTGGTCGGCGAGCAGATGACCTGGCCCATGTTGGTTCCCGTCTGAGTCGAACCCGGCTGGCATACGCAGTTCAATTGTCCCGTCTGATCCACCGAACGAAGCACCGAAAATGGAGGACAGACGCCTTTCAGAGTTTTGTCCTGAATCACAATGGCAATGATCCCACGATTGGCATCGGTGAATTCATCATCCGGGGGAGACGAGGCCAGAACGGGCTGGCCTTTCAAACTCGTGTTCCGGATCTGATAGCGCACCCGGACGCTCAGGGCATCGCCGCAGCTGGCCGCTTCATCCGCGCATTGCGCATAGAAGAAGGCGCGCGCATCAAACTCGGCATTGCAGCGGCCGACGGGCGGGCAGGCTCCACCGTTGTGATCATAGCGGATGGGCGTCTGATCGGGACCTGCCACCGCTGTCGCACCGCTTTGAAAGGGATAGCCCAGACGGAAAGTCTGCATCGCATTGCTTTGCGTCGCGTTGCAGGTGGTGGCCGGATTCATATCCACGCAATTGAGGAGGAGACGATTGCCCGGATCGGGAAAGGCCTGGGCACTGAAAATAAGGTTCTGTTTGGTGATGACGCGGCGCACGCGCATGCTGATGGCATCGCGCGATCCCATCGCTTCAATGCGATAGCGGCTCGCATCCACCTTGGGCAGGAACTGAGATCCCACCACGCCCGCAATCCCGAGTATGCCGAGAGTAATCATGACCTCGATGAGGCTGAGTCCGCTTTCTCGGGAAAATTTTTGGGGCCTGCCCCGCATGCTCGGGCTCCTTTAATACGGTTTGGGAAGGCGGACACAGCATACGGCTTCGATCGGATCGCAAAGAATGGAATTATCAGCCTGGATGTGACAGGCGCCGTCCGTATTGTAAAGACCCTTCATGCGTATCGGCTGGCCAAAACTGTCCTTGCCGCAGTCCACGGTATTGGTCTGCATATCAATGGCCTTCCTGAAGCAGGAGAATTCATCATCGCGCTGGGCACAGATGGGATTGCGATCCTTGTCCAGGCCGACGAAGGTTTGATTGGGCGGGCAGTTTTTCTGGGAACAGATGGGAAATCCCCGTTCATCCGTACCGACCTGAGCCTGGATCCCGCCGACGCATGCGCAGCGGACTTTTCCACTTTTTTCAAGCTCGACGAGCATGGATCCAGGAGGACAGCCCTGCAGGAAGCGGAGAATATCCGACACCAGCATGGACTGAGAAAGTGTCCCTGCCTGCGCATTCAGATCCTGATCGGTGGGAAAATCAGCGACATTCGCCGGAGATTTGCCGGGCGCCGCGATGAATTTGACCTGGCTGAGGACGTGGAGGCGTTCCGGAATAGGGCACATGGCAGCCCCGGCAGGACAGGTCGCCCAAAAGTAAGACCGGGCCTCGAACGTGCAGTCCTGCGTGCAGGGCTGCCCATCACGATCATAGCGCACGGGTGCCGCCTGCGTGCCGGTCACGGCTTTCAATCCGGTGGGATTCACCAGGGAAAAAAGCTGCTTTCGATTCGCACCGAGGCTGGTGCAGGCCGCGCCCTGGGTCAGGCAGTTTTTCAAAACGATATTGAGCGCGGAAAAAGGCGGAACGCTGGAACTGACATAAAGGGCTTCCTCCAGACGGACCAGGGAATTGATGCGCTCATAAAGGCTATCGCGCACTCTTTTTTGCTTTTCAATCCGCAGAAGGCTCGTTTCCTGGATGGACCGCCGCTGCAGCTCAAAGATCACGATACTGGAAATAGCGGCCACGAAGAGAAATAAAATAATTCCCGCGCCGCTCTCTTTCGAGATTTTGAGTTTCCTCGGCAAAATATTTTAGTTCCCATGTGCAAGGTTTTTCTGGATGATAGCCTGCAATACTTCCTAGGTCAATGCCGTTGCTCACGAGTGAAACATGACAGCTCTGCGTTTTGTATTGTGCTTTTTGTTTGCCGCCTGCAATATGCTTTACTACCAGATCTATCATCGTTTGGTGGCAGGCTTCACAGGCGACATCGTCCTTTGGGGGAGTGTCGGCAGCGCTGTTTATCTTTGCTCCCTCGGCCTTGGCATTCTCAGGTCGGATCGCACAGCAGCCGAATCCTGCGTGAAGGACATCGGACTCGTGGAACTCCTGATTTCCCTGTGGGCCCCGCTCGCCTTTGTCCTGCTTTACGGCTGGCATATCGTCTATCGCATCTATTTTTATGACTATGGTCAGCTGCCCGATGAAGGGTGGCGGCGGATCGGATACTTTGGAATCTTTGCCCAGCTGCCCCTGGCCTACCTTGGTTATCTGGCTGGGCTTGAATCCGGCTTTTTAAGTAAACTCGGCCGTCAGCATGGGCTGAGGCGCGTGCAGAGTCTGATCGCGCTTTATTATATCGGCGGCCTTGTGGGAAGCTTTCTGCTCACCCTTTGGCTGCTGCCGCGTCTTGAGCCGCTGTCCATAGTCCTGACGGCCAGTCTTTTGAATCTTGCAACGGCTGGTCTTTGGCTTTCCTTGGGTTCCGAGTCGCGCCTACGTTGGAAATTTGGACTGAACGGTGTGGGTGTGACTGCCTGGTGCTTGATTCTGGCTTTCGTGCAGGCCTCGGACTTAAGTCAGCTGCAGGCGAAAAATTTTTACTACAATCACTACAGCTGGAATATGCAGTCCAATGGCATAATGAATTTCAGTTTCCCCAAAGGCCCTTATGACTTTTGGAAGACTGCCCAGGATCTGCCGACCATCGAGCGGCACTACGGGCCTTATCAGGTGATCGACTTTGTTCCAAGGCCCGAGGTCAAGTTTCCCGAAGCCAGAGCGTGGATGATGACGATGGATGGGCGCTTTCAGCTGTCATCCGTCTATGAACGCGCGTATCACGAGACCTTTGCGCATATTCCGAGTGGAATCGAAGGCCGCCTGGGGCGCAGGATTCTGATCGTAGGCGGCGGTGATGGGCTTTTGGCCCGAGAGCTTCTGCGTTTTGAAGGGGACCTGACGCATATTACCCTGGTCGATATTGATCCCAAAATTCTGAAACTGTCCCGCGAGCATCCGCGGCTCTTGGAATTGAATCAGGGCTCACTCCTGCATTCCAAGGTGGATGTCCAGGCCCGCGACGCCTTCACCTTCCTTAGGCGTTTTCCGGGCGAATTCGATCGCATCTATCTGGATATTCTTTATCCCTACAATTTTGAAAGCTCACGACTCTACTCGGTCGAATTCCTGGCCCTCGCCCGTCAGCATCTGACTGCGGACGGACAGCTCGTGATGCTGTCGCCTCTGGATTTTGATCAGGATAACGCGCCGGAAAAGGATAAGACCGCGGCGACTATCCTGAGCACGATCCATGAAGCTGGCTTTGCGGAAACCATACTCTTTGCCGAGGAAAGGCATAGTTTTCTTTTGGCCCGCACAGCCGCCGGGGATCTGCCCGATGCCGCGGCCTTAAGGGCGAGTCCTTATATCCAGACCGTGTTTGGAAAGGACAGCACCCTCCGTTACCGGCGCTTGCCTTATTACCGGAATGTGAAACTGGTCAATTCCGTTTTGAAACCGACCTTTATGGGCCAGAAGGATAGCTTTTTTTAGGAGTGGGCATGTCCGAGCAAACAGGTCTCAAAGAGCGATTGATCGCACTCGATCTTCTGCGTTTTTTCAGTTATTGGGCCATCGTCGTCTTTCAGGCCGTGCTGTTCTATTTTTATAGCCCGGAAATGCCCTTCCTTGATATCAGCCCCATTTTGAAATTCTTTGATCATTACGCCCGAACGCTCGCCTTCAGCGGCTTCACCATCGTTCTTTTGTCCAGTTTTCTGATTACCTATTCCCGGGCCCTGAGTCTGAAACGGGCCCGACTCTTCGGAGTGATCGCCCTGGGCTGGTTTGTTCTAAGTCTCTTCATGAATGATGGCGCCTGGCTGTCCTGGGATGTCTATTCCCTTTATTTTGCGGGGCTGGCATTTTATATGGTGCTGAAGCGAGGGCATCACCTGTTGGGATGGTTCGGCTTTATTCTCCTTTGGATTCCCTTTTGGACTTTTGAATCCTGGCGCAGTTTTCTTTCCGTGGATGCCCAGCATGTCTTTGGACTCGCCCCCTGCGTGGGACGGGAAATCACGGAATGGCCGGTGCTGCCGTGGATAGGGCTGGTTTGGGTCGGAGGCAGTCTTGGGAGCATGGCGCGACAGCAGCATGCAGAAGGCAAGGGCCTCATGCGTTGGCCCGAGGGTCTGGTCTGGGGCGCTTTGCTTGCAGCGAGCGCGCCGCAGTGGGGAGCCTATTTCAATATCCGCATCGGCCCTTACTTTTCCTGTGATGCGTTCCGACAAACCCCACTTGTCTTCTGGAGCCACATGATTGGCCCCCTTCTGATCATGCGTCTGGCTTTTGATCCACGCGTGCAGCGTTTCCTGGCTCGCCAGAGCCTCGTGCGCAGCATCAGCAACCTGGCCATTTCCCGGCACTTCTGGTTGGCTTATATCGTCCAGTACGTATACCTGCTCCTGCTCATCATGGGGCTTCAGTCGATCAAAGCCCGCTGGCCGGGCTGGTATGATGAATTCGAAGTCGCCATCTGTGAATTTTTTGGTCTGACGCTGATCGTACAAAATGAAATGCTCGCTCGCGGTGCCCTGCGTGTTGGCGCCTGGCTAAAACCCTATGGGCAGGCACTCGCAGAACTTTGGCCCGGGCGTGAAAAAAAGCGGACGTGATGGGCAGGAATTGGGCGCGGATCGAAAGTTCAGGGCGCCCCGTCCCCGAACGATCGAATCGACCACCAGCGCGCCTGATCCGGAATAAATATCTCCAGGGTCAGACCTTCCTCCCAGGAAAGTTTGGCCGGATATCGGGTCTGATCGCGAATAAAGTAGCCGCTGAGCCGCGCATGCATGGAGCGCTGGCCATAGGGCACATAGATCCAGTCGCTGGTTTTGCGCGGAACATTTTGCCAATTGGATTGGGTGCCCGGGACCATCGGCATGCCGTTGTCCGGTTCTGAAGGCGCGAAATTCCCGAAGAGGATCAGAAGTTCCGCGCCGTTTTCCTGTGACATATTCAGTTGAAAATTAAGCG